>VEOV01000373.1 GCA_012026855.1 Geobacter sp. | reverse complement strand
CGGCAGGTGGAAACGGCTGTAATCGGCCGCATACTCCTCAATGGCCTGGCGCTCCAGCAGGGCAGCGACCCTCTTCCTGACAAACGGCCCCGGCAGCCAGGCAATGGCCCGTACCTTCTGCTGCAGCCGGGTCAGGGGGACGACCTCATTGGCAATAACCCCCAGGGGGTTTTCCAGCCTGGCCCGGTGCAGGTCCGGTGACGTGGCGAACTTTGCCGGGTTCCGGACGATGCTGCTCCCCTGTCGTTCCAGCACGCCGGTCTCCAGGGCCAGCAGGCAAAAATCCCGGTACTTGTGATAGCGGTCGTCCGTCAGCAGGGCTATCTGGCCGATGGCCAGACTCTGGTGGCAGTTGACTTCCATTGCCGGCAGCTCCTGGGCGGCCAGCAGGAATGCCCGGCGCCGGAAATCGGCCTCATCGATCCGGTTGAAGAACATTGCCCGGAGCAGCGATGCAAAGAGGTGATCGTGATTCACCGTGGTCATGGCATAAATCGCCGCCATGTAACGCTCCATGAGCCTTCTGGCCTCCTGGCGCATGGGTTGCAGCGACGGCAGCCGGTCGTCAAAATTGATCTCCGTTGCGGTGGACAGGTCCTGCTGGATCGCCTGGCCGGTAAGAGACTCGGGAATCGCCAGCGCCTTGCCGAAACGGATGTCGATGTCCACGCCGTCGATTACCATGGCCCCTTCGGTCAGGAGTTCCTCCCGTACCCGCTGCGACAGATTGCCGGCAAAGCGGTCCGCCAGACTGCTGAGAACATTCTGCCTGGCCCGGAGCGGGTAGTAGGTGATGTTCACCGGCACGATCCAGGTCTGCCCCTTCAGAACCGGCACAAGGTCATTAATGGCAAAGAGCTGCTGCAGCCGGGTTGCTTCGGTGGACCGCCTTGCGGTGAGCCGGATCAGCCGCTGCCGGTAGAATTCGCTCCGCAGCGCCAGAGTGGCCGCTCCGGTATGGGAAGAGGGTGCCCCCCGGCGACGGAAGAAGCCGAGGCGGGAGCGCTCCCCCACCTCCTTGTCTTTGACCATGCGCCCTTCGGGATAGATGATCCAGTTTGCTTCGCCGGTGAGCAGGCTTTTGACGATCAACCGGTCCCGGTCAGGATCCTGGGTGGAAAGGGCGCCGACTGATTCCAGCAGCCCCCCGAGAGGCCCCTCGAAAAAGGCGGCATCGGCCAGCGACCAGACCGGCACGCCGGTCAGTTTGTAGATATGGTACGGCATCAGGAGGGTTTCAATGCGGGTGAAGTGATTGATGACAAAAATGATGGCGCCGGCAGGGATGTTCTCGCTGCCGTGGGTGCGAACCCTGGCCCGGGAGATGCTCTCCAGAAAGGCAATGACCTTGCCCGATGCCAGGTAGGCGGAGCGGTTCATGGCAACTCTCCGCCAGCGGAAACCTTGCCGGTTGCACCTAACCTCTGCCGCAGCCTGCCGGGGGTATTGGTCATAATGGAGTCGACTCCGAGGTCCATGAAGCGGCGGGCTGTGGCAATGGCATCAACGGTCCAGACGTGAATCTCGTACCCCTCCTGCCGCAGGTCGGCCACAAATTGCCGGTCGAGGATCGTCCGCCCCTGGCTGGCAAGGCCGTCAACGCCGCTTTGCTTCAGGGTGGCAAGGACCTCATCCCGGGATGGTCGCCAGACGCCGGTTTGACGTTCCAGCCGGTAGTCGGTCAGCCAGCAGCAGCGGTAGTCCGGCAGCATGGACTTCAACTGCGTCAGCAGCGGCGCGCTGAAAGAGAGCAGCCGCAGCTGCTCCGGCGCCACGCCGGACTTCAGTAAATCCTGCGCCAGCGGGGCGGCTATTTCCGGACCGGACTTCAGTTCAATAAACAGCTTTTTCCCGGGGGGTAGTGCTGCGAGAACCTCTGCAAGAGTCGGAATCCGCTCTCCTGCCCAGGCTGGCCCCAGCCAGCGCCCCACATCGAGCTGCTGCAGTTCGGCCAGCGAAGCGGCGGCAACCGCCAGGTCGCTGCCGGCGGTCCGGCCGGTGGAGGCGTCGTGCAGGCAGACAATCCGGCCGTCGGCGGTGAGCCGGAAATCGGCCTCGATGCCGTCGGCTCCCTCTTCCCAGGCAAGTCGGATCGCAGCAAGGGTGTTTTCCGGAGCACCATGGGAAGCGCCACGGTGGCCAATTATCAGAGTTGATCCTGTCATGGTCGGTTCCTGTATGACATCAGTGCCGGTAGTTGTCAAACAGTCTTGACACCCAGCGTGATTGCGATCCGGGTTGCGACACTGGACGGCTTGAAAAAGGCACTGCCTGCGGATGTTTCCAGACGGTATATTCACCTTGCCATCCGGCAGGTTTTCAGCTGGCCAGTCACTGTCAAAACCTCGTAACCAGCTAATATAATACATTTAAATTGGATGTCAGCCCCCCTTGACAAGCAGCAGGTGAGTACTTATTTTTTGCTCAGAAATCACTTATCGAAAGGAGGTAATCCACATGGCAACCTGGGATGTATTCAAAGAACTGGACAATCTGAGAAAGGAAATCGATGAAGCGTTCCGCGGCGCTGGTTACAACCGGCCGTTTGGACCGACATTCCTTTCGCCGGTAACAACCCGTCGTTTCCCGTTGGTAAATTTCAGCGAGGATGCGGGGCATGTCTACATTGAGGCTCTGGTTCCCGGCGTTGATCCGAAGGAAGTCGATCTGACCGTACTGCGCAATACGGTCACCATCAGCGGTGAACGCAAACCGTTCGACCTGAAAGAGGGGCAGATCGTGCACCGCTCCGAGCTTGGTTCCGGCAAGTTCTCCCGCACGCTTGAATTGCCGGTCGACATCGATCCGGAAAAGATTTCGGCCAGTTGCCGGGATGGCATCATGCAGATCACTCTGGCCAAGGCCGAACATGCCAAACCGAAAAAAATCGACATCAAACTTTCGTGATTGCAAACGACTTGCTACGGAAAGGGGGTAAGCAAACATGGCAGCCAACAGTCTTACAGAGAGAAACGATGAACGGAATGTGCAGGCTCGAGAAGAGACTCGCTCCAACGAACGCTATCTTCGCCCGGCAGTAAATATCATCGAGGATGAAGAGGGTCTGGTCCTGACCGCAGACATCCCCGGCGCCTCAAAGGAGTCGCTGGATATCAGTGTCGAAAAGGGTATCCTGACCATCAGCGCACCGGCGCAGCACACGTCGCCAGGTACATCGGCGTACCGGGAATTTGAGCTTGCCAATTACTACCGGCAGTTCACCATACCCGAAAGCCTTGACCATGAAAAAGCCCGCGCCGACTATCTGAACGGTATCCTCATTCTGCGGGTTCCAAAGGCCGAAGTCGCCAAACCGAAACGGATTGCCGTGCAGGTCGGGTGAGCAGCTGGCCAGGATGGCCGTGACAAAAGTGCAAAGTAGTGTATGGTTGTTTTCTCGGCTGATTACTATAGAGTTTCATGAAAGGCACGGATGCCACACCAGATCGATGAACTGATCAGCAGGATCAGGGAACTGCAGGAAGAGCTCGAAGTCGAGTTCAGGAAGAAGCGGGAGGAATTCAACTTCATCATTGAGGAGAAGCGGGTTCGCTTCGCCGAAGAGGTGGCCCGGCAGCAGCGCCGGCTCAAGACCGGCTGGATCCGCTACCTGGCCACCGCCCGCCCGCTCAACCTCCTGACTGCTCCGGTGATTTACGCAGGGCTGGGGCCGTTCCTGCTCCTTGACCTGTTTCTCTCGGCCTACCAGTTGATCTGCTTCCCGATCTACGGTATTCCCAAGGTCAAGCGGCGGGACTACCTGGTCTTCGACCGGGAGGACCTCCCCTACCTTAATTTCATCGAGAAATTCAACTGTTTCTACTGCTCCTACGGCAACGGCCTCATGGCCTATGGCCGGGAAATAGCTGCCCGGACGGAGCAATACTGGTGTCCGATCAAGCATGCCCGCCGGATCAAGGCAGCTCACGACCATTATCCGCGCTTTTTCGAGTACGGCGATGCCGAGAGCTGGCAAAAAGGGCTGGAAAGGCTGCGCCGGCAGTATCCAAAGGACCAGCCCAATGGCATCAAGGTGAAATGACATACATTCATCAAAAAATGTTGACAAATCAGGTCAGCAGAAGATAGATTCTAATCAGTTAAAGGGGAGTAGTTATCGGCTGGAGAAAAGGCCGACCCGGATTCCGTCACCACGGTCAATCGACCCGGAACCGGGGCAGATCATCTGTCAACAAGACCTTTATCCAGGCACACAGCGCCGCGGGTAAAGGTCTTTTTATTTGCCCCGGCGGAAAGCACATCGTCGGAGGTAATATCAATGAACAGACTCAAAACAACACTGCTTCTTTCCCTTCTCACCGTTCTCATGGTTATCATGGGAAGCGCCATCGGCGGCAGGTCAGGCATGGTCTTCGCCTTTGTCATGGCGCTCGGCATGAACTTCTTTTCCTACTGGTTTTCCGACAAGATCGTTCTGCGCATGTACGGCGCCCAGGAGGTCGGCGAGCATGACTATCCCGACTTCTACGGCATGGTCCGCCGCCTGGCTCAACAGGCCGGTCTTCCCATGCCAAAGGTCTATATTATCCCTGAAGAGAGCCCCAATGCCTTTGCCACCGGGCGCAATCCCCGGCATGCCGCTGTGGCGGCGACGCAAGGCATTCTCCGGATCCTGACCCCGGAAGAACTGGAAGGGGTCATGGCCCATGAGCTCGCCCATGTCCAGAACCGGGACATTCTGGTGAGCACCATTGCCGCCACCTTTGCCGGAGCCATCTCCATGCTGGGGAATATGCTCCAGTGGGGCGCAATGTTCGGGGCCGGGCGCAGTGATGATGAAGACAGTGGCGCCGGCGGCCTGATCGGCTCCCTGGCCATGGCAATCATTGCACCAATAGCAGCCATGCTGATCCAGATGGCGGTTTCCCGGTCGCGTGAATACCTTGCCGACGAGGCTGGCGCCAGGATCTGCGGCCGGCCCCGTGCCCTGGCCAATGCGCTGCGCAAACTTCACTCGGCTTCGCAAATGATCCCGATGCAGGAAGCCAGGCCAGCCTCGGCACACCTGTTCATCGTCAACCCGCTGACCGGCGGCGGCCTGGCGTCACTGTTCTCGACCCATCCCCCCATGGAAGAACGGATTGCGCGGCTGGAAGCGATGACCGGCTTCTGAGCCGAGACGGCAGATACATAAGGAGACACACTAATGGAATGGTTTACCTCACCCCAGATCTGGCTGGCCCTGGCCACCCTGACATCCCTGGAGATTGTTCTCGGGATCGATAATATCATCTTCATCTCGATCCTGGCCGGGAGACTCCCGCAGGAACAGCGGGAAAAGGCGCGGCTGGTCGGTCTGGGGCTGGCCATGTTCATCCGGGTGGCGCTGCTTTTCTCCCTCACCTGGCTGATGGGGCTCACCGCTCCGCTCTTCACGGTTATTGGCAACGAGATCTCCGGCCGCGATCTGATTCTGATCAGCGGCGGCCTGTTCCTGCTCTGGAAGAGCACCATGGAGATTCACGAGAAGCTGGAAGGGGAGGAGGGGCAGAGCACAATCAAGGCAGGGGCCACCTTTGGCAGGGTGATCGTCCAGATCCTCCTGCTGGATATCGTCTTCTCCCTCGACTCGATCATCACAGCCCTCGGCATGGCCGGTCAGCTGGCGGTCATGGTGGCGGCGGTGGTGATCGCAGTCGGTTTCATGATGCTCTTCTCCGGCAAGATCAGTGCCTTCGTGGAGCGGCATCCGACCATCAAGATTCTGGCCCTCTCCTTCCTGATCCTGATCGGCGTGGCGCTCATCGGCGACGGTCTCGACATGCACATTCCCAAGGGGTACATCTACTTCGCCATGGCCTTTTCAGTGATGGTGGAAATGCTGAACCTGAGGATGGGGCGTAAAAGTGCGCCGGTCAAACTGCACCAGCCCTACATCGAAGACGCCGGCTCCAGGTGAGCCGGGCGCCAGCCGTTGCTGCTGCTGGCAATTCTAGCGTCAGCAGGCCAGCCTTTTCATCTGTCCACCCGAAAACAGCCGCCGGGCCAGACAATTGTTATTGACAATAGTTTTCAATTTCATTACCTTAGCCAAAACTATGCGGCTTATGCATGTGGCAGCAGCAATTATTTCCAAGCAGTCGCACCACCCGCCCGCCGGGGCTTTTTTTTGTACTGTTACTGATAATGATTATCAATTGCATAATTCTGCTGCATCACGGGCGGCCGACTGAAAGGTGCCGCCCGGTTTCAGGTTGACACTGATAAGCCAGCCGCACAAGGAGACTGTTCATGACGGCACTGCGTACTACCATTACTGCTCTTGCCCTTGCCCTGCTGACTGCAGGTTCTGCCCTGGCCGGGCCTCCTCTGGTCACCGATGACGCCGGCACCGTTGACGTCGGCAAGGTGGAGATCGAACTGAACGGCTCCCATACTGAGGACAAGGCGGCCCGGCACGGGATAACGGCCAAGAACAGTGCCACCGATGGGGAAATGAAGATCAGCACCGGACTGGCCCGCGGGTTTGGCCTTTCCATAGGCGTACCATATACCATCACTGCCCGGGAAAAGAATAATGGCGTGGTGGTCGGCGATAACGACGGTTTCGGCGATTTTAGTGTTGAGCTCAAGTATGTCTTTGCCGAGGTAGACGGGGTAAACCTGGCCATCAAGCCGGGTGTGACGCTTCCAACCGGGAAAACCGGCCTGAGCGACGAACATCTCCAGTATTCCACCACCATGATTGCCACCAGGGAATTTTGCGAGGGAACCTGCGCCCTGCACGCCAACCTGGGCTACGAGTACCACTCCTACCAATCCTCAGCCGTTGCCGGTCGCCGCAATCTCTGGTCCGGCTCCGTTGCCGGTGAATTGAAACTGACCAAGGGGCTGACCGGTGTCCTGGATTTCGGCCTGGCTACCAATCCGGACAACGGCTCCAGCACCCCGCCGGTCTACGGGCTGACCGGTGCCCGCTACGAGGTTAATGATCGACTGGATATCAACGCCGGGATCAAGGTGGGGCTGACCTCACCAGAGGCTGACCTCTCGGTCCTGTACGGTCTGGTACTGAAATTCTGAACAAAAGAAGGGGCGATAGCTTTGGGAAAAGCGTTGCACGGCTAATCCGGAAATTGCCCACTTTTTGCTTTGAAGATAATTGGGATTATGATACGTGTATATGCACGCATCACAGGAGGTGGCATGGCTACCAAAAACTCTCTGCAAAAACCGAGCGTCTGCGTCTGTATGAATGTGCGCCGGGCATCCCGGGCCATTACCAGGATCTATGATCAGGCGCTGGAGCCGAGCGGACTGAAGGTGACGCAGTTTTCGCTGCTGGCGAACATCGATGCCCACGGGCCGCTGAATATCAGCGCCCTGGCCAGGCTGGTGACTCTGGACAGGACCACCTTGGTAAGAAACCTGAGACCATTGGAGAGCGCCGGCCTGATCGTCAACGCTCCTTCAAGCGACCCGCGGGAGCGGCAGCTCAGTCTTGCCGACAAAGGGTTACTGGTTATGGGGCAGGCCCGGCCGCAGTGGAAGGATGCACAGAGAAAGATGAGGCAGACGGTCGGCATGGAAAACCTGCAGGTTCTTGACCACCTGACCACCCTGCTGGAAGGTCTTGCAAATATCCCGGCACAGGAAAGAGGTCGCCATGAATGAATCTGCCCCTCGAAAGCTGCACTACGCCTGGGTCGTTGCCACGGTAACCTTCCTGACTTTGCTGGTGACCGCCGGCATCAGATCAACCCCAGGGGTATTAATTGTGCCGATCGAGCACGAGTTCGGCTGGACTCGGGCGACCATTTCCGTGGCCATCTCCGTCAACCTGCTCCTTTACGGCCTGATGGGACCGTTTGCGGCCGCCTTCTTCGACAAGTTCGGCATCCGCCGGACCATGGTCACGGCCCTGACCCTGCTGGTGGCGGGGGTTTGCGCCACCACGCTCGTTACCCGGCCCTGGCACATGATCCTCATCTGGGGGGTGGTGGTTGGCGGCGGGGCCGGCATGACCGCTTACAGCCTGAGTGCCACTGTGGTCAGCCGCTGGTTTTACCGCTCCCAGGGTACCGTCATGGGAATATTGACAGCCAGTGCCGCCACTGGCCAGCTGGTCTTTCTCCCCCTGCTGGCCAGGCTCTCCCACCATCACGGCTGGCGCCAGGCGGCCTTTGCCATTGCCGGCGCAGCCCTGGCCATCCTGCCGCTGGTGCTGATCTTCATGCGCAACCGCCCCGAAGAGAAGGGCCTTCTGGCCTACGGCGAACAAGCGACAGCAAGTGCCGCCGCTGACAGGCAGCAGGAACATCTCCACCTGAACCCGTTCCACACGGCGATACTTGGGCTGCAGCGGGGGATTGTCTCCCGTGACTTCTGGCTCCTTGCCGGCAGCTTCTTCATCTGCGGCGCCAGCACCAACGGGCTGATCGGCACGCACCTCATTCCGGCCTGCGTTGATCACGGCATTGCTGAAGTTCAGGCCGCCGGGCTACTGGCCTTGATGGGAATCCTCGACCTGTTCGGTACTACCTTTTCGGGCTGGCTGTCCGACCGTTACAACAGCCGCTACCTGCTCTTCGGCTACTATGGCCTGCGGGGCCTCTCCCTGCTGGGATTGCCCTATGCCCTTGCCGGACCCGAGTGGGGGCTGACGGCCTTTGCCATCTTTTACGGCCTGGATTGGATCGCCACGGTCCCCCCCACGGTCAGGCTGACTGCCGAGGCATTCGGCCGCGAGCGGGTGGGGGTCATGTTCGGCTGGATCTTCGCCAGCCACCAGGTGGGAGCGGCCCTGGCAGCCACCTTTGCCGGCACGGTGCGTACCTACCTGGGAGATTACATGATTGCCTTCCTTCTGTCCGGCGTGATCTGTCTGCTGGCGGCCGGATTGGTTCTGCGGATCAACAAGGGCGGCTCGGGCGAACCCGAGGTTGGCATCGTCAACATGGAAGCTTAAGGTCAATACCGGTAGTGGCTGGCCGGACAATTCAGACAGGAAAGCCCGCTATTGGCGGGCTTTTTGTTTTGTGCAATTCATAAGTGAAGGTGTTGTCAGAAATCGTCATTGACAGTTGCCGTTTTCTGAACCCTCTTGGGCAGCAACGCCAGCTTCGCGTCAGTGTGCCTTCCGAAGGTGTAGCGAGTAGAGTTTTCTTCGTCGCTGAAAAGCTTCGCTCCGACAATGTTGGCACCCTCGAACACCAGGCCGATCTCGCACTTCGGGTCACCACGCTCGATCCTCTGCAAGGTCCTTCTGGAATCCCCGCCCGTCCGGACAGCTCTTCCTCGGGTATCTTGCGCTCTTTCCTGCCAACCGGGTGAGCTTGCCCAGCAGTTCAGCTGCAGCTCGGGTTTGACGGAGAGATGTGCGGTTCACAGGAGATGCCATGATCGCCATTGGATATTATCATAATCACAACAATACTTATTAACTGCGATAGTATCCCTGTTATGGCAATTGAATTAAGCTAATTTCAATGAAAAGAATGTATGAAAAATAAATATTGACATCAGATGTAAGAATAAAGATACTCTCCCCTATTGTAAAGGGGAGTAGTTATCGGCCAGAGAAAAGGCCGACCCGGATTCCGTCATCACGGTCATTCGACCCGGAACCGGGACAGATCATCTGTCAACAAGACCTTTACCCAGGCAATCAGCGCCGCGGGTAAAGGTCTTTTTTTTATCCCCGGCGATAAAGCATCGTCGGAGGTAGTAACTGAACAGACTCAAAACAACTCTTCTGCTTTCACTTCTCACTGTCCTTATGGTCACCATGGGGAGCGCCATCGGCGGCAAGTCCGGCATGGTCTTCGCCTTCGTCATGGCGCTCGGCATGAACTTCTTTTCCTACTGGTTTTCGGACAAGATCGTCCTGCGCATGTACGGCGAGCAGGAAACAATCATATCAACTCACAAAGGAGCATAACAAATGAAGAAATACGCTATCAGGATATTCACAGTAATGGCAGCCATTATGATGCTGTCAGTCACGGTGCTTGAGCTGAATGCCGAAGCCCGGGCCGGCGGAAGCCGTTCTTCGGGCAGCCGTGGTGCGCGAAGCTACTCAAAACCGGCCACCACCTATTCCCAGCCGAGTCAGAGCCAGTCCCGCCGGCAGTTCGCCCCCCAGCCAAACCCCATGCAGCAGTCTGGTGGCGGCTTCATGAGGAGCATGGCCGGCGGCATCATGGGTGGTCTGCTGGGCGGCATGCTGTTCAGTTCCCTTGCAGGAGCTGGCAGCGGCTTCGGGAGCGCCATGGGGGGCAGCGGTATCGGCCTGTTTGAAATTATTCTTCTGGCCGGCTTGGGCTACATGATCTACCGGTTTATCAAAAAGAAGAGGGAACTCAGCCCGGCAACCCCCGCCGGATATGGCGGCTATCAACGTGAAGCCGTCTCCCCTGTTGCATACGGACAGCAGTCAGTAGAACCGAATTCGAGCGATGTGCATGCTGGTCTGGTCCATATCCGGCAGCAAGACGGAGCCGGTAAAGTTTGAGGAATTCTGGACATTAATCCGGCTTGTTGGCAATAACTTCTGGCAGTTGTCGGCGATTAGCCAGAAATAAACGATTTCAGACCACAGAGGAAAGGAGATTTATCTTATGAAGAAACTGATGATGGGATTAGCCACAATGGCGCTTATCTGGACAGCACAGGCACAGGCAGCGGAGGTGACCTGGCAGAAGGATATTAAGCCACTCTTCGCCAAGCACTGTCTGGGTTGCCATGGTGAGAAATCGCCGGAGCATGATGAGTTTGCCAGAGACAAGAAAGGGTACTCGGACAAAAACATCGGCATGCGGATGGACAGTTACAGCCACTTGATCACCTACGTTGGCTGGCCCTATACCGGCGCTCTGATCCGCCGCCTTGACGACGGCACGACCCGAACGGACAAGAAGCCTGGCAATATGTACGAGCACCTCGGTGCCAACGACGTGGAGCGGCAGGCAAACTTGGCCATATTCAAGTCATGGGTCGGCAGTTGGAACGTGAAGCGTTGGAGTGATGTAAGCAAAGAAGAGCTGAACGCCATCAAGGCAAAATTCTAACTGATCGCAAAGGAGAAAGGCATGAAATGCCCAGCCTGTACCACCGTCAACCTCGTCATGTCCGAACGTCAGGGTGTGGAAATCGATTACTGTCCCGAATGCCGCGGTGTCTGGCTCGACCGGGGGGAGCTCGACAAGATCATCGAGCGATCAACTACCCAGGAATTTGCGACACCTCAACCAGTACAACAGTCACCGCAACCGGCTTACCAACCCCAGCAGGCGCACTATGGACATGGGCATGATCACGGCCATGGCCACGGCTATGGTCATGGCCACAAACCGTACAAGAAAAAATCGTATTTGGAAGAACTGTTTGACTGATTAATTTGAACAGAGAGGCTTTGAAATGAAAGAGAAACGTTACACAGATTGTCTTCAGCAGAAACAAACACCTACGCGCCGGCGTGACAACCACGCCCTCAAAAATGTGATCTCATTGCGGATCAGCGATGATGAATTGGAGTTTTTGCAGCGACTACGCACAACATCCTCCAAGAACGCATCCGAAATCATGCGTGAAGCGTTCCTGTCTTTGCAGCGAACCTGTTCACCGGGGTTCCAGAATTGATTACAGCAGACGCAATTTCTTCAGGAGAGTAGCGCATGACCGCATTCTGGGCTTCATTGATTTTCGTAGTTCAGGCTGAGATGGGCGACATATCTCTGCTATTGGCCATGGCTTTCGCCACCCGCTACAAGGCATCCACCGTCCTGTGGGGAGTGTTCGTCGCTACGGCGTTGAACCACATGCTGGCGGTTGCTGTGGGCAACTATCTGACCGCCTTTGTTCCCTTGTCCACCATTCAGATCGCCGCAGCCGTATCGTTTGTTCTTTTTGGTCTCTGGACCATCCGTGGTGATCAACTGGAGGGCGAGGATAAGCGGTTTTCGTTCAGTCCGTTCTGGACCGTGGCCATTGCCTTTTTTGTCGCC
The DNA here is from genome assembly GCA_012026855.1 of Geobacter sp. Taxonomy (GTDB): domain Bacteria; phylum Desulfobacterota; class Desulfuromonadia; order Geobacterales; family DSM-12255; genus VEOV01. Next base: position 788 of record VEOV01000373.1, on the reverse strand, counting down.
GAAATGGGTGACAAGACCCAGCTTGCGACCGTCGCGCTGGCCGCCAAATACCAGGCACCGGTAGCTGTCTGGACCGGCACCAACATCGGCATGCTGGTGGCCGACGCCTTCGGCATTGTCGTCGGCATTGTCATGCACAAACATATTCCGGAAAAAGCGGTCAAATGGGGCGCTGCCCTGGTATTCATCGGCTTTGGCATCTATGGCATTCATGAAAATGTACCGGAGCGCATCCTGACCCCGGTCATCGAAGTTGTCAGCCTGCTGGTGATCGCTGGTGCCGGCTGGTTTCTGGCTCGTTCGACACAGGAAGCCATCGAACCGGAACCGGAAGAAGGCTGATTGTCATCATGTTATCTTTTTGCAGACAGCTGGCGGTAATAGTCCTCCTGGTAGCGGTGTTTCTGGCACCGCTCACCTCGGCTGCTCATTCCCTTGATTCCGGGATGACGGAGGATACGTGCGCCTGCCATCTGCTGCAGAATGACTGCGGTCATGATAGCCATAACAAGCACGACGAAATGCCTTGCGACAGCAGCGGTGATTGCTGTGACGAAGACTGCTGCCATGACTCTGCAGAGCCTCCGTTCATGGATTCCATGATTGTTGCTGCTTTAATACAGAAACAATTATACTCCTATTCTTCCCTGATCCCCACCGAGGTCTATCTCGCCATCTTTGTCCCGCCTGAAAGCTGATCTCTTTCCAACAACACGACCATCACCACACTCTTTGGAAGGAGATTCGCATGTCACAACCAGAACGTGCCATGGGCAAGGCGTTGATTG
>VEOV01000322.1 GCA_012026855.1 Geobacter sp. | reverse complement strand
GGGTGAATCAGGATGGCACAAACCCGGAATGATGTTTATCTTCTCTTCAGCAGTCGCATCATCAGACTTTTTGCCTACGGCGCTCTCTCGGTCGTTCTGGCGCTCTACCTCCATGAAACTGGTCTTACCGAGTCTCAGGTCGGCCTGCTCTTCACCCTCACCCTTGCCGGTGACGCCGGTATCTCCCTCTGGATAACCATCACTGCTGACCGGATCGGCAGAAAGCGGATGCTGATACTCGGTGCGGGTCTCATGCTCCTGGCAGGAGTTGTCTTCAGCCTGACCGGCAACCCGCTTTTCCTCATGATTGCCGCCATCATCGGCGTCATCAGCCCGAGCGGCAACGAGATCGGCCCGTTCCTCTCCCTTGAACAGGCGGCACTTGCCCAGCTGCTGCCCGGTGAGGAGCGCACCAGAGCCTTTGCCTGGTATAATCTGGCCGGTTCGCTTGCCACGGCTTCCGGTGCGCTCTGCGGCGGTTTTTTATCCCAAGGGCTGCAGCACCTCGGTTACGCAGCGATTGACTCATACCGGACGGTAATTTTTAGCTACTCGGCCTGCGGCATCATCCTCATGCTGCTCTTCCTCTGCCTGTCTCCCGCCGTTGAAGCGGTAACCACAGTTCCCAGACAAGAGCTGCTGCTGGGGCTGCATAAATCAAAAGGTATCGTCCTGAAACTGAGCGGTCTGTTTGCCCTGGACGCCTTTGCCGGCGGCTTTGTCATTCAGAGTCTGGTGGCTTACTGGTTTCATATCAAGTTCGGCGTCGATGCCGGGCTGCTGGGGAGCATTTTCTTTGGCGCCAACATCCTCGCCGGGATATCGGCGCTGCTGGCGGTCCGGATCGCAGCCCGTATCGGCCTGATCAACACCATGGTATTCACCCATATTCCGTCCAACATTCTGCTCTGCCTCGTGCCGTTCATGCCCAACCTGACCGCGGCCATCAGCGTGCTGCTGCTCCGTTTCAGTATCTCCCAGATGGATGTGCCGACCCGGCAGTCCTATACCATGGCAGTGGTCGCCCCGGATGAACGGTCAGCCGCCTCAGGAGTGACCGCCATCGCCCGGTCTGTGGGCGCTGCCGCTTCGCCAGCCATCTGCGGCGTCTTTTTTGCCTACCCGGCGCTGCTGGGGGCGCCGTTTCTCATCGCCGGCGGGCTGAAAATTGTCTACGATCTGCTCTTATACCGGAGCTTCCGGCAGGCGGATGTGAAGTGAGCTCTGCATAGCGCCTGTATTACGGCAGAAACAGCAGGAACAGGATGCCCGCGACAATCCGGTAAATGCCAAACGGAATGAAGGTGTGGCTGGTGATGAATTTGAGGAGCGCCTTGATACCGATAATGGCGAAAACAAAAGAAGTGATGAAGCCGACTAGAATGGTCTGCCCTTCTCCAAGACTGAATGTACTGAAGTTCTTGTAGACATCGTAGACCGTGGCCGCAAGCAAAGTGGGGATGGCGAGAAGAAATGAAAATTCAGCCGCATCTTTCCGGTTCATGCCAAGCATGAGTCCCCCCATGATAGTGGCGCCGGAGCGGGAGACTCCTGGAACCATTGAGAGGCTCTGGATCAGTCCTATGGCAAAGGCCGTCCTGTAGGAAATTCCCTCCAGATTGCTGTCAGGTTCCGGACGGCTCTTGAGATAGCGTTCGATGATAATAAAGACAATGCCACCAACGATCAGCGAGTAACTGACGGTCGATGGCAAAAAGAATGATTTGACCGTCTTGTAAAAGAGAAATCCCAGAACCCCGGTAGGGATAAAGCCAACGCACAGTTTCAGCAGCAAATCTGATCTAGCTGCAAGTTGTTGGCGGTAGAGCCAGACAACCGCCAGGATGGCGCCAGACTGGATGGTAACTTCAAATGCTTTATGGGCTTCGGTCTGATTGATTTTCAATAAAGCTGAGGCGAGGATAAGGTGTCCGGTAGAAGAGATCGGCAGAAACTCGCTTAGCCCCTCCACGATTCCTAGCAATAAAGCATCCAGAATATTCAAGTATCTCTCCTTCATCAGCTGGAATTGTTTCCGCTTTGCAGACCTATCGAAGAACAGAAGCGGCGCTACCGATGGCAGCGCCGCATTATTACAATTTTCAAGACAACATCTCTACATGTATTTCAGCACAACAACCTACTTCTTGAAGTATTCCGGTTCTCCCTTGGCAGTCGGACCGCCAGGGCGGGTTTGATTCTTGTTGAAAGTATGAGTCCTCAGGAACAGGTTGTCGGCGGTCTTGCCGGTGCCGGGCATGTATTTCTCGATAGTAAACGAGGCATCGTGGCATTTGGCGCAACTTGCCTTGGCGTCCTTTGCCGGAGCCTTCTTGCTGGCATGCAATCCACCATGGCAGTCAACACAGCTCAGAATATCCATCTTATAGTGCTTGGACTGCAGAAAATCCTGATACTCCTGGTGATGCTTGGCCGAATCATAGGCCCCCATCTCCTTGGATTTCTCATCCTTGATGAACAGACCTTTCAGGTCACCGGTGTAGTCGCCGTCAACCTTGTCTTCAGGCTGAATTCCAGGCATTACTGCATGCTCGGGATACCATTTGGTCCAGTCATCGGCAGGTTTGAAGGAATCGCCAACCTTTGGCGCCGGCAGATCCTCGCGGGGATTCCCCTGGGCAGTCATGAACTTTTCGTTCTCGATCCGGTTGTGGCAGTAGCCGCAGACCCTGGACTGCACTGCTTTTGACTTGCCTGCAAAGGAGAAGATGTCCTTTTTGGATTTGCTCTTGACGTGCTTGGCTCCAGGCCCGTGACAGGCCTCGCAGCCGACATTCATTTCGCTGTAAGTATCCTTGGCCGTCCTGCCATGCTTGCCGAAGGTAGCATCGTATTCGAGTATGCGGTAGCCGGTAGTATGGCAGGTTGCACAGTTGGTGTTCCAGTCGTTTTTGTTGCCATAGTTCTCCCACTTGCCGCTCATGCTGTTGTACTGTTTATTAAGGAACTGCAGCCCTCCCGAGGTTTCGTTCTTCACCATGAAGCGCTGTTTCCACTTGGAGCCGACTACATAGACCACATCATCAAGCTTGAATTCCTTACCAGTCACATTCCCCTTGGTTGGGCCCGGGTTGACGCCGTCAGTAGCCCATTTATCAACGACCCCTTTCAGGATGCCGTCATCCTTTGTCCGCACCATCTTGCTATGGTAACTAGACTTCCAGCTCTTGTATTCTGCACCATGGCACCCTTTACACTTCTCCGAACCGACAAACTCCTTCTTGGGGACAGCTGCCCCGGCCAGCGCGGCCAGCCCCATGATCATGGCACCGGCAACGACTGATGCTGCAACATGCTTGTTCATAATGCCTTCTCCTTGTTTGACGTTTGTTGTGTTTTCACTTCCAGAAATAGCCGTGCGACAAAACTGATCTGGCACCTCCTTGGCCGGGGAGTTAACTCCGCGGCTGAAATATGATGCGGAATTCACTTCCCTGATGCAATGTGCTGAATGCCTCGATCCTGCCGTTGTTACACTCAACTGCCCATTTGGCTATCGCCAGCCCCAGTCCGGCCCCGCCCTGTTCGCGGGAGCGCCCCTTGTCGACCCGGTAAAAGCGGTCGAATACCCGCGGAAGATCGGCCTCCGGGATACCGATACCGCGATCTCTTATGGCGACATAAGGTTCGTTACTGGCGGTATGCCCGATTGTCAGGGCAATTTCGGCATCAACCGGGGAATATTTGATGGCGTTGTCCAGCAGGTTGACCAGCGCTTGCCGGATAGTGTTACGATCCACTGATGCAATCACCGGTTCCGCCGCATCCAGCCTGATGGTCTGGTGCTTTTCTTCCGCCAGGACGTTGAGGAACTCGACCGCCTCACTGGCCAGCAGGCAAAGGTCAGCCGGCGCGCGCAGCAGCTCAGCCTGGCAGGAGTCTGCCCTGGAGAGCACCAGCAGCGAGTCGATCGTCTGCCTCAGGCGGTCGCTCTCTTCCAGGATACTGCCGATGGCCTCGCGCCGGTCGCCGTACCCATTGTGAGCATGCAGCGCAGTCTCGCCGATACTGCGGATCGCTGCCAGCGGCGTGCGCAGCTCATGGGAGGCATCGGCGGTAAACCGTTTCAACCGGTAAAAGGCATCTTCCAGCCGGGCAAATGCCTGATTGAATACCGTTGCCAACCGGTCGAATTCATCGCCACTCTTGCCAACCGGCAGCCGCTCGGACAGGTTTTCGGCGGTAATTTCCTCGGCCTTGCGTGTGATGGCGCTGATCGGCGCCAGCACCCGTCCGGCCAGAAAGTACCCAATGATCAGAGAGATCGCCACGGCCACGGGTAGGGACAGCAGGAGAATCAAAGCCAGCGTTTTTTTAATTTGCCGGACCGCCTCCTCGTTATGTGCCACACTGATGCGGTAGTTGTGCCCCCCCAATGTGGCAGTCCCGGTCAGAACCCGATAAGATTTGCCACTGTCAGCATTAACCGAAAACAGGGCATTGTCCGGATACTGACCGGTGATAATACTTCCCAGATTTGAGGAACTCCAATCATCGGAAGTAATAAACGGTTGTGCACCGTCCAGCACCCGGAACAGAAGGATCGGACCATGATCGGCGAGCTTGATCAAACTGGCCTGATCGTATTTCAAGTACTCCTGGATGGTTGCCAGATCCTTGTGAAGATGATTTTCGACCTGCCCCATCAATGCCCGCTGGACAAAGAAATAGATCCCGCTGCAGAGCAGCATGGTGGTCATTATCAGCGCGACACCATACATCATGGTGAATCGCAGTCTGATCCCGGGCCCGCTAGCCATGCACCGGCTCCCCCACACAGAAGCCCACCCCACGCAGGGTGCGGATCAGTTTCCTGTCAAAGGGGCCGTCTACCTTGCGCCGCAGCCGGGCCATGTTCACATCGATCACGTTGTCCAGAGGTGTTGAGCGCTCGTGAACCTGCCACACCTCCCGGGCCAGCATTTCGCGGGAGACAACATGCCCGCGGTGCCGCAGCAGATAGGCAAGCAGCTCAAACTCCTTCACGGTGAGATCCAGGGTTTGGCCGGAGCGGATTGCCCGGTGTGCCAGCAGATCCAGCTCAAGGTCGTCAATTTTCAGAAGGTGCTGCGGTTCGAGAACGCCACGCCGCAGCAGCAACCGGATGCGGGCCAGCAGTTCTGGAAATGCGAACGGTTTCACCAGATAGTCATCGGCACCGCTGTCGAGTCCTAAAACGCGATCCTCAACCGTATCTCTGCCGGTCAATACCAGTATTGGCGTGGTAATCCCCTTACTGCGGACCGTTCTCAGGATTTCCATGCCGTCCCTACCAGGAAGCATCAGGTCAAGCAGCATCAGGTCATAACTGTCGGTAGTAAGACAGAAATACCCCTCCTCGCCGCTCGCCGCAGTAGTAACCTCGTAGCCTTCCGCTTCCAGCCCGGATCTTAGGGCTTCGGCAATTTTACGTTCGTCTTCCACCACCAGCAGGTGCATATATACCTCTCCGCACAGAATACATTAGGGGGTGTTTAATACAACTGACTTTTCTCTGACGCATTTGTCAGAAATTGAACCACCCTGCACCTGCAGAGGAGTGGCCCACAGATGTGGTAGAAATTACCGGCCGGTATTGCCAAGCAGGCGCTGATTATTGTTGGAGGTGTGCTTAATGCGAGGGAGGAAGGGCTTAAGGCGGAGTCAAAGCTTTACGACGCTGATTTTTCCCACGGCTGCCGGGGAATTGGGTAATTCTCAGGTTTTGAACTGCTCCATCTCTTGACGCAGCTGATCAATCCCGGTGAAAGCCTCTGTCAGCTGCTTGGAAGCGCCGTTAAGAGTATTTATGGTCTCCGCGGTTACATCGATTACGGTCTGCACCGAGTCGGCAATAACCAGGTTTTCATGTTGATTGGCCTCAATTTCGCTGGAAATCTGGTTGATCTGTTCGTTTGCGCCCCGCAGATTACCCATGACATGCTGCATGGTAACCACCTGCTGTTCGGTCGAACTGCTGACTACTTCCATGGATTCGCACAGCTGCTCTATCGTCCCGGCAAACAGGCCGATATTACCCTGTTCTGCCACCATGGCCCTGCTGACATCGGTATTTAGCTTTTCAAGATGGTCAAGTGATGCCAGCACCTCTTCGAGTCCGCTCTGCTGCATTGTTGCCGCATCCATGACCCGGCGCACCATGGATGCCGAATTTCTGGAAGCGTCCAGAATCTCTTCCAGCGCCTCGCCGGCATTGGCAACCACAAGACTCCCCTTTTCAACCCGGCGGGAGGCATCTCTGGTCTTTTCAACCGCATCACTGATGCCCAGCTGAATCGAGCCGATAATCCCGGCAATCTCCATCGTGTGGTTGGCAGTAAGATCGGACAGCTGCTTCATCTCATTGGCATCCACGAGGAAACTCTTACCGTATTCCCCTGCCTGGGCTGCAATAATCGAGGTATTGAGCGACAGCAGTTTGGTCCGCTTGGCGATATCCTCGATGACCGCAACAATTTTGGCAATATCCTGCGAACCGCTGTCAAGCGTGAGCATGCTCTCGGTAAGCGATTCGGTAAGTGCATGGATACTCTCCATGCTGCTCCTGGTCTCGTTGACAGCACCCATCCCCTTCTCGGAAATCACCCTGGTCGTATTTTCTGTCTGGGCGGCTGACTGGCTGATAACTTCTGTAATCATGGAGATTGAATTACGGACATTGCCAGCGGAAGAGGCGCCTTTGAGAGCCTCCTGGGTCGCCCGCTCGGCCATGGATGCCGCCTGCCCGGCAGCCCGGTTGATGGCGTCAACTGTTTTGTGTGCCGCATCCATACCACTGTTCAACTGTTCGATCCTGCCGGCGATCTCCTTGCTGACAGCAACCGACTGCTGCAGCGCCAGCGTATTCTGCTCTGAAAACTGCTGCAGCTGTTGGGTGTTCCTGGTTATGAGCCCATGGCTCTGGGTTGCCTTGTCAATTGCCGCCGAGATCTCGGTAGTCGATTCATGCTGCTTCTCCATGGAAGCGACACTGGCGCTGAATGAGGCAACGAGCGCTCCGGTTGTTCTGGATGTTTCGGCAGAAAGTTCGGCAATCCTGGCAAAAGAGCTGCGCAGCTGGCCAATCAGATAGTTTATCCCCTCTGCGATGCGGGATATTTCATCATTCCGGTCATCGGCAACAGTGACGGTCAGGTCGCCATGGGTGGCCTGTTCCAGAGATATTTCCATCTCCTTGACCCGGCTGGCGACCCTGGAGCGGAAGAGCACAATCACTGTGAATGATATGGCGATCAACAGCAGTGCCAGCTCAGACCCCTTGGCAAGCATCCGCATGACCATGGCCTCCCGTACACCCTTCAGGGAGTAGCCGATGGTAAGAGTGCCCACAGTGTCAGCACCTTTCACTACGGGGAAGACGGCAGTGAGGTCGCTCTTGCCCGGTTTTGTCCGATCGATGACGACATATTTGCCCGGGTCCTCCAGCTTGAAGAAGACCAGATCCCCATCCTTCAGAGATTCGTCTATCAGCAGCCCCACCTCATTGACATCATTTTCATCCAGCGCCCGCAACGAGGCATAGCCTACCAGCCGGCCAATGGCGTCTACCTTCATTTTGAGACTGCGCTTGAGATCAGCCAGCTCAAAGCTGTAGGTAAAGGCCATCATCACCAGCTGGACCACGACCAGAACCAGCAGAACCCTGGTGATAAACGATTTTGAGAGTGAGGAGGCGCGCATCAGTTAATGTACCGGGTATGCTTTTTCTTCCTTGATGATCTTCTGACCTTCAGGCGACTTGACAAACTGCAGGAATTTCCTGGTTGCTTCACCGGGGTTTTTAGATGTTGCCAGATAGGAGAGGGTTTTCATCGGCCACTGGGCAACCGGGGTAGTATGGACATCCTTACCATCCTGCTTGATGGCAACGACTTTCTTGCCGGCGTCATCCAGGGCGATGGTATTGATCATGCCGATGGCGTTCGGGGTTTTGATGAGGGTCTCCAACATCTGCGGGGCCTTGGCAAGGTTGATGGCAGTGGAAACTTCCGTCAGAGAGGCAAAACAGCCAAGGCCGTTTCTGATGGCAATCTTGGCAGATTCATTTTCCGGCCTGGTGAGAACGACAATCTTGGCATTGTGGCCGCCAACCTGCTTCCAATCGGTAATCTTGCCGGAATAAATGTCGCAGATCTGCTGCCCGGTGAGGGCTTTTACCGACACACTCTGATTAACGGCAAAGAGACTCGGCACGATGGCAGTCTCGACCGCATTGATCGGCAGATTCTTGTCCTTGGCTTCAAGGCTGGAGAGCATGGCGATGTCGATGGTCCCTTTGGAGAGAGACATCACCCCCCCCTCCTTGCCAAGTGACTTTTGGTTTACGTCAATAGTGTCAGCAGGGTTTTTCTTCATGTAGGCTTTGGCAAGCTTGGTAACCATTGGTATCATGCCGCCGGAACCGGCAATGCGAACTGTTTCGGCGCTTGCGGCAGTGGCCGTGGCGATAATGGCAGTTGCCGCCAGAGTAGTCAGTGTGCGTTTCATAAACCCTCCACATGTGATTTAATTTAATGGACGGTGATTCTAACCGATAAAATTAAGTGCAGTCAATATTTTTAGAGATATTAACCACTTTACCGGCAAATTCCCCTGCCTCTGCTTGCAATTTGCGACTGCCTGGATTAAGTTCATCCACAAAATGACCATCGCCATCATCGCCATAACCCGCAACGGTGCCCGCCTCGGGTCCAGGCTCAAGCCGCTGTTGCCGGATGCCACTCTCCATGTCCTCCCCAAATACCTGGGACAGGCAGGGGGTGCTGCTGCGCCCATTGACGGCACCCTCCAGGAGCTGATCACGGAGCTCTGGCCGAGGGTCAGCGGCTTTGTCTGCATCATGGCCACCGGCATAGTGGTCCGGATGGTTGCCCCACTGCTGGAGGGGAAGGACGTTGATCCCGCGGTGGTGGTCATGGACGATGCCGGCAAGTTCGCCATTTCCCTGCTCTCCGGCCACCTCGGCGGCGCCAACGAGCTGGCTGAGCGCTGTGCCTACATCAGCGGCGCCCGGGCGGTGATCACCACCGCCACCGATGCCAACCAGCTGCCATCATTCGACCTGCTGGCCAAGGAAAACGGCTGGGGGATCGAGGAACTCTCCCGGGTGAAGGTGCTCAACAGCCTGCTGCTGGACAACGAAAAAATCGCTGTGTTCGACGAGACCGGCCAGGTCAGGCCTTATTTTCACGGCCAAGGGAACCTGTTCTTCTGCGACTCCTTTGTGGCTGCCATGCGGAGCGGAGCGGCCGGCTACCTGTTCGTCTCCGCCAGCATCGTCCCCCCCCAACTGGATGTGCCGTCACTGCTGGTGCTCCGCCCCAGGAGCATTGTGCTGGGCATCGGCTGCAACAGTGGCACCACGGCAGACGAGATCCTGGAAGTGGTGGAGAGTAACCTCAAACGGCTGTTCCTCTCGGCGGCGTCGCTGGCAGCAATCGGCACTGCCGAGGCGAAACGCCATGAACCGGGGCTGATTGCGGCAGCAGAAGCACTGGGAGTGCCGCTGCGCTGCTACTCCAGCGATGAGCTGAACAGTGTCGCCGTGCCGACGCCACCATCGGCACATGCCCTGGCGGCCATCGGCGCCGCCGGTGTGGCCGAACCGTCAGCCATCCTGGCCTCCGGCGGCGGCAAACTGCTGTTGAAGAAGGTAAAATCGGGCAATGTGACCCTGGCAATAGCCGCGACCTGACTGCGTGCCGGGGCAAGCCGTAACTCACTGCGACGCCTCTGCTTGCTGACCTTCTGAGGCTATCTCGTGACTTTTGGAAGTTCCACTAAATTTGAGGATAGCGGCAGAGCCGGCGAAGGGCCCCGGCTGTTTTCGTTCGTTACGGCTTGCCCCGTCACGCAGTCAGATGAAAAACAATAGAGGAAATTTTATGTCCAGACTTTACGTCGTCGGCATCGGACCCGGCGGATTGAACCATATGACCTTCGAGGCAAGAGCGGCGCTGGAGAAGGCGGCAGTCATCGTCGGCTACAAGACCTATCTCGACTTCATCACCCCGCTGCTGGAGGGGAAAGAGGTGGTCTCCTCCGGGATGATGAAAGAGGTGGAGCGCTGCGAAGCGGCGCTGCAGCTGGCTGCACAGGGGCAGGATGTGGCGCTGGTCTCCAGCGGCGACGCCGGGGTTTACGGCATGGCCGGGCTGGTACTGGAGCTGGTCGCGGCTGAGGCTGACCAAAGCAGTGACCTGCCGCTGCTGCGCAAGGATGTCGAAGTGGTGGTCATCCCCGGCGTCTCGGCGGTGCAGGCAGCCGCGTCGGTGCTGGGCGCACCGCTGATGCACGACTTTGCCGTCATCTCCCTCTCCGACCTGATGACCTCGTGGCAGGCGATCAGGGGGAGGCTGGCAGCGGCCGCAGCATCTGACTTTGTCATTGCCCTCTACAACCCGAAAAGCAAGGGGCGGGTCACCCAGATCGAGGAGGCGCGGGAGATTCTCCTCGCCAGCCGCGCTGCCAGCACACCGGTGGGGATTGTGCGCAACGCCTGCCGTGACGGCGAAGAGAAGGTGGTGACCTGTCTGGGTGACATGCTTCACCATGACATCGACATGTTCAGCATCGTCATTATCGGCAACAGCGCCACCTTCGTGGACCGGGAGGGGCGGCTTGTCACCCCGCGGGGCTACGCTGACAAGGGTGAAGGCAGGGGGGCAAGGGAAGAAACTAAATCGGAAACTGCAGCCGCTCCTTTGCCGGCAGACCTCAGCCTGCCGCCCGGCTCGCCCCGCGCCCTGTTCATCGGCGGCACCGGCTCCGATGTGGGCAAATCGGTGATCACGGCCGGTATTTGCCGCATGCTCAAAAACCGCGGCCTGCAAGTGGCACCGTTTAAATCCCAGAACATGGCCCTCAACTCGGCCGTCACCCCGGAAGGGGGCGAAATCGGCCGGGCCCAGGCGGTGCAGGCTGCTGCCTGCGGCATCCCCCCCCATACCGACATGAACCCGATCCTGCTGAAGCCGACCACCGACCTGGGGAGCCAGGTAATCGTCAACGGCGTAGCTGTCGGCAACATGAAAGTTGGGGAATACAACCGCTACAAGCCGGTCGCCTTTGAGCAGGCGCGCCAGAGTTTCGCCCGCTTGGCCGGGAGCCACGACTTCATCGTCATCGAAGGGGCCGGCAGCATTGCCGAAATCAATCTCAAGGCCCACGACATTGCCAACCTGAAAGTTGCCAGCATGGCCGGCTGTCCGGTGATCCTGGTGGCCGACATCGACCGAGGCGGGGTCTTCGCCCAGATCGTCGGCACCATGGAACTGCTGGAACCGGACGAGCGGGCCATGATAGGCGGCATCATCATCAACAAGTTCCGTGGCGCCGCAGCCCTGCTGGAGTCCGGCATCAGGTTCATCGAAGAGCGCTGCGCTGTGCCGGTGCTCGGCGTGGTCCCCTGCTTCAGCGGCTTCCACATCCCGGAAGAGGACAGCGTGGCCCTGGACAGACGCACTTCCGGCGGAAAACAGCCGGTCAGCGACGGCCGGGTCAACATCGGCGTGGTCCGGCTGCCGCGCATCTCCAACTACACTGACTTTGCCCCGCTGGAGCGGGAGGCCGATGTCAGTCTCACCTACATCGACCAGGCGTCCCAGGTGGCCGGGCTGGATATCCTCATCCTGCCGGGGAGCAAGGCAACCATCAGCGATCTGGAGTTCCTGCGGGAGCGGGGCTTCTTCCCGGCCATCCGCAGCTTCGGCGGCAGCATTGCCGGCATCTGCGGCGGCTTCCAGATGCTCGGCCGGCGGGTGACCGACCCGGACGGGGTCGAAGGGGTGCCTGGAAGTGAAGCGGAAGGGGTCGGGCTACTGGATGTGGTCACCCTGATGCTGCCGAAGAAAGAGACCCGTCAGGCCGAGGCGGAGCTGCTCTCCGCCGGCTACCAGGTGGCGCCGCGCAGTGCAACGCAGCTGCACGGCTACGAGATTCACATGGGTG
>VEOV01000306.1 GCA_012026855.1 Geobacter sp. | reverse complement strand
CTGTGTCCCCGCTCGGCAGCGGCTGCGGCTGCGCTCATCCCGGCGGCGCCGCCACCCACAACCAGCACATTCTTCGGACTGTCGGTTACTGCCAGCCTGCGGACTCCCTCGTAACCGGCCCGCGGGTTGCAGAGGCACTCCACCGGCTTCATCTTGAAGAGGTTGTCGAAACAGCCCTGGCCACAGGCGACGCAGTGGACAATGTTCTGCTCGTGCTGCAGCCGCGCCTTTTCGGGAAAGTACGGATCGGCAATGAGCGCCCGCCCGATGGCCACCATGTCGCAGTAACCGTCCAGGAGCAGCTGCCGCGCCAGTTCGGGATCATTGATCCGGTGGCTGGCAATGACCGGGATGGTGACCCGCTCCCTGATCCCCCGCGCCAGATAGGCAAACACACCCCGGGGCACCTCGGTCACGATCTGGGGCACCTGGGCCTCGTGCCAGCCCACATTGACGCAGAGGGCATTGACACCGGCAGCCGCCAGGCGGATGGCATATTCCTGCAGATCATTGCTGGTGGAACCGCCATGCATGAATTCGATGCCGTTCATCCGCACCAGCAGGGGGAAATCCGCGCCGACCGCCTGCCGTACCCCCTTGACGACCTCCAGGCCGAAGCGGCAGCGGTTGTCGAAACTGCCGCCATACTCGTCGTCGCGCTGGTTGGTCAGCGGCGAAAGGAATTCGCTGATCAGGTAGCCGGTACCGGAGAGGATCTCCACTGCATCGAAACCGGCCTGCTTCACCCGGGCTGCTGCCTGGGCAAAGCGTTCGATGATGGCGTGAATCTCTGCCGTCTCCAGCTCTTTCGGCGTTTCTCTGGTCAACTTCGAGGGGATGGCAGAAGGGGCCACCGGTTTTCTCCCCCCCATGAGCATGGAGTGATTATAGCGGCCAGCATGGTTCAGCTGCACCGATGCTCGGGCGCCGTTATCCCTGATGGCGGTCGCCAACCGGCTGAGGCCGGGAATATAGTCATCCTTGTGGGCGCCAATATTGCCCCGGTTGCCGGACAGTTCGTCCACCGTGGCATAGCCGACGGTGATCATCCCGGCGCCACCCCGGGCCCGCTCGGCGTAGAAGTCGATCAACCGGTCGGTAACCTGGTAGTTGTCAGCCATGTTCATATGCATGGCTGGCATGAAGATCCGGTTCTTCACCTCCATGTCATTGATGGTTATCGGTTGGAAAAGGATATCAGTCATAATGATTCTCCGGTGTTTAACGCTCTGCGACTGCGGCATATTGCCCGGCCACCCGGTCGAACAGGCCGATCTGTTCGAGCGACGCCTTGAGCAGGCCGGGATTTTCCAGGAAATCCAGCATGAAAACGATCTCCGACAGCTTCAGATAGACAAAGAACGGCTCGGTCAGGCGGCCCTTGAAAAGGCGGTCAACAATAGCGGTCATGGGAAGATGGCGCAGCGGCAGCAGCTGCAGGGACCGCTCCAGCAGGGTGGTCACGTAAAACAGGATGGCAGCATCAACGCTCTCCACCGAGTGGCGGTGCCCGGGCATGATCTGCAGGCCGCGCAGGCGAACCCGCTGCAGCAGCGAGGCGCAGTAGGCATCATAGTTGCGGAAGCGGCCGTCGAAGGTGGTCAGGTTAATGTCCAGCAGCGGCGCCTGGAAGATCCCTTTCAGCAGGATATCGCCGGTAACGGCATAGCTGCCCAGGGTGTAGACCAGATCACTCTGGGAGTGGCCGGGACAGGCAAACCAGCTGATGCCCAGTCGGGCCAGCAGTTCCGTGGACTCTTCGACGATGCGATAGCGCTCCGGCATGACCGGAAAGATCTTGTTCTTCTGGAAGGATTCCCGCAGCTGGCTGATAAAATCGCCACTGAAGCCGTAGCCGCGGAGAATGGCGGCGATGGCATCGAGCCGCTCCCCATGGCGGTTGAACTTGATGGCGTCGGTGCGGGCGATGAATACTTCGGCAGAGCTGTTTGTCAGCAGATGGTTGGCCAGGCCGTAATGATCCACATGGCAGTGGCTGATGAACAGGTACTTGAGACGGGACAGATCAACCGCCTGCTGCAGGCAGGCGATCCCCTCAGGGGTCGGCGGGCCGGTATCGAACAGCGCCAGACCACCATCCAGTTCAGCGCTGTAAAGGTGAACCTCTCCGACCATGTATGGTGTCTGTACGGTATGCTGCAGCATATGAGAGGAACTCCGGACCTGGGCGAGGCGTGCCTCGCCCAGGCAAAACAATCCTAGAAAATATACCGGTCAGCCTCGATGGAGGCATCTGCCAGCAGGCGCTTGGCCTGGAGCAGGCCGGTGGCATCGTACTTGGTGAAGCGGCGGATGCCGGCCAGCAGCATGGTCAGGGTGTCCCCCTCCTCCATCATGTAGGCGGCGCGACGGGCAGCCGAACCGGCGGCCTCGCTGCCATTGAAGGTAAATACCTTGACTACCGCGCTGATGGAAGCTTTTTTGCTGTCGCTCAGTGTGGGGAGAATCTTCTCCGCCCGCAGGATGGTGCTCTCGATGGCAAAGATATTGATGGCAATGTCAGCCACTGCCATGAGGATCTCCTGCTCATCCTTGATGGTGGCCATGAACTTCTGCACGCCGGTGCCGGCCAGCACCAGGAAAGCCTGCTTCAGGTTGGCCAGCAGCAGCTTTTCTGCCGCAAATGGGATCGAGTCGTCCAGCTCGTCGAAACTGGGGGACATCAGTGACTCGAAGGCCTTCATCGCCTCCTTCTGCAGCGGAATCTCCCCTTTCATGGCCCGCTTGAGGATTATCCCCGGAATCAGCAGGCGGTTGATCTCGTTGGTCCCTTCCCAGATCCGGTTGATCCGCTCGTCGCGGTAGTACCCTTCGGCCGGATACTCCTGGGTGAAGCCGTAACCGCCGTGAATCTGCAGCACTTCGTCCACCACGTCAGCCAGGACCTCGCTGCAGAAGACCTTGGCGATGGCACACTCCACCGAGTATTCTTCGATCCCCTCCTGGTAGGCTTCGTAGTAGTTGGGGGTCTCCTTGGGGATGGTTGCCAGACGGTTGTCAATCAGGCCGGCCAGGCGGTAGACCACCGATTCGGAGGCAAAGCAGGCAGCGGTCAGGTTGGCGACCTTCTCCTTGATGGCGCCGAAGCTGGCGATGGTGGTGCCAAAGGCCTTGCGCTCGTTAGCATACTTGATGCCGGTGGTAATGGCGAGCTTGCTGGCGCCGGTGGTGCCGGCCCCCAGCTTGAAACGGCCGACGTTGAGGACGTTGAAGGCGATCTTGTGCCCCTTGCCGATCTCCCCCTGCAGATTCTCCACCGGCACCTTGGCGTTATCCAGGATCACCTGGGTTGTGGATGACCCCTTGACCCCCATCTTCTTCTCTTCAGCGCCGATGGAAAGGCCCTCGGTAGTGCGCTCCACCAGGAAGCCGGTGAAATGCTGCTTGTCGATCTTTGCAAAAATGGTGAAAAAATCGGCAAAACCGCCGTTAGTGATGAACTGCTTGGTGCCGTTGAGGAGGTAGTACTTGCCGTCTTCGGACAGGGTAGCAGTGGCCGATGCGCCAAGGGCATCACTCCCGGAGCCGGGCTCGGTGAGGCAGTAGGCGGCAATCCATTCGCCGGAGATGATCTTGCCGAGGTACTTCTCCTTCTGCTCCGGGGTGCCGTAATAGACCAGCGGCAGAGTACCGATGCCGGTGTGGGCCGAATAGGTTACGGAGAAGGAGCCGGCCTGAGACAGTTTCTCAGCGGCCAGCATGCTGGTGGCCTTGTCCAGCTCCAGCCCGCCGTACTCCTCCGGGGCATCGATCATCAGCAGCCCCAGCTCGCCGCACTTCTTCATCAACGCCACATTGTGGGCAAAGTTCTGGTGTTCTATCTCCTCTTTCAGCGGCACAACTTCATTGAGCACAAACTGCTCCGTCGTTTCACCAATCTGCTTCTGCTCATCGCTGAAATCTTCCGGTGTAAAGATGTCCGTACAGGCTGCCTCGGTAATGAGATATTCAGCCCCTTTGAAAAGTTTTGCCGCCATTTTGTCACCTCGTAGAATTGTTATTTTTTTGAACCCTAAACTTTCTCGAAAATCCCGGCTGCACCCATGCCGCCGCCGATGCACATGGAAATCATGCCGTAGCGGGTGCCGGTCCGCTGCATCTCCTGCAGCAGGGAGGCAGTCAGCTTGGCGCCGGTGCACCCCAGGGGATGGCCAAGAGCAATGGCCCCGCCATTGACATTGACCCGGGCCGGATCGATTCCCAGCTCCTTGACGCAAGCCAGGGACTGGGCGGCAAAGGCCTCGTTCAGCTCGATCAGGCCGATGTCGTCAAGCTGCAGACCGGCAAGTTTCAGGGCTGCCGGAATGGCAGCCACCGGACCGATTCCCATGATCTCCGGCGGAACCCCCTTGACGCTGAAAGCCACGAAGCGGGCCAGGGCCTTTTTGCCGATCTTCTTGAGGTAATCCTCGGAAACCACCAGCACAGCAGCTGCGCCGTCAGTCATCTGGGAGGAGTTACCGGCAGTCACCGAACCGGTGGCCTTGAAAGCCGGCTTCAGCTTGCCCAGACCGGCCGCGGTGGTGTCGCCCCGCACGCCGTCGTCGGCATCAACCAGCTCTTTGCTCCGCTTCATCTTGCCGTTCACCAGGGCGACGTTTTCCACCTCCACCGGAATGATCTCATCCTTGAACTTGCCAGCAGCCTGGGCAACAGCAGCCTTCCGGTGGCTCTCCGCGGCAAAGGCGTCCTGCTCCTCCCGGCTGATGCCGTACTTGTCGGCCACCAGCTCGGCAGTAATCCCCATGGAAGCGAAGGATTCGGGCCAGGAAGCCACCAGCCCCGGATTGGCGCTATACTTGGAACCACCCATGGGAATCATGGTCATGCTCTCGGCGCCACCGGCGATGATGCAGTCGGCAAAGCCGGCCATGATCCGTTCGGCGGCCGAAGCAATGGTCTGCAGGCCGGACGAGCAGAAGCGGTTGACCGTCTGGGCCGGCACTTCCACCGGTACGCCGGCTTTCATGGCAGCCACCCGGGCAAAGTTCATCCCCTGCTCCCCCTCGGGAAAGGCGCAGCCGATGATGATATCCTCAACATCGTGGGGGTCGATGCCGGTCCTGTCCAGCAGCCCCTTGATGGCTGCTGCGGCCAGATCGTCCGGGCGGACATCTTTCAGTTTTCCTTTTTTTGCCCTGCAACCGGGGGTGCGGTATGCAGCCAGAATATATGCGTTTCTCATCGGTTCCTCCGTGAAAGATTTGTGTGGTTTGCCTTAAAGGTGCCGTTCAACCTAGTTGCGCAGCGGCTTCCCCTTTTTGAGCATATGCTGAATCCGCTCCAACGTCTTCTTCTGGCCGCAGAGCTTGATAAAGGCCTCCCGCTCCAGCTCCAGCAGGTACTCTTCGGTAATCAGCGTGCCGGTTGGCACGTCGCCGCCGCAAATGACATCGGCGATGGTGGCAGCCAGGAACTGGTCATACTCGGAGATGAACCCACCCTGCTGCATGTTCCAGAGCTGGGACTTGATGGAAGCGGCTACCCCCCTGCCCGGCGCCTTCAGATCCACCAGCGGCCTGCCCGGACGGTAGTTGGCTGCCAGGGAGATGGCTTTCAGCTTGGCGTCATGGATCCGCTTGTCGATGTTCATGGTGATGGCGTCACCTTGACGGAGGAAGCCCATGGGCCCCAGCTCGGCCGCCGACATGCTCACCTTGGCCATGGCGATGTTCATGAAGTTCTTGAAGATGAACGGCGTGGCATCGATATCGTTCTCCTCGGCCAGCTTGATGGCACGGATGGCCATCTCCTTGGTGCCGCCGCCGGCCGGGAGGAGACCGACGCCGATCTCCACCAGCCCCATGTAGGTCTCGGCGTGGGGGATCATTGCATCGCTGTGGAGGCAGGTCTCGCAGCCGCCACCCATGACCAGGTTGTGGGGTGCAGCCACCACCGGGATTTTGGAGTACTTGATGGCCATCATCGCCTTCTGGAAGTTTTTGACGGTCATGTTGATTTCATCGAAGGCCCCTTCGGCAATGGCCATGACCAGCAGCATCAGGTTGGCGCCGGCGGAGAACATCTGCCCCTCATTGGCAATCACCAGACCGACCCCCTCCTCCTCGGCCCGCTTGATCGCCTTGTGCACCATGGAGAGAATCTCGCCGCCGATGGCGTTCATCTTGGTGTGGAACTCCAGGCCGAAGACCCCGTCGCCAAGGTCGATGACCGAGGCACCGCTGTTCTTCTCCACCACGCCGCCATTCCTTTTCAGGATAGAGAGGCTGATATGCTCGGCCTTGACCGGCACTGCCCTGTACTCCTTGTTGAGCAGACAGTAGTACCAGTTCCGGCCGTTCTCAAACTTGTAGAACCGCTCGATGCTCTTCAGGCCGGCCGGCACGGCAACGCCGTCCTTCTCGGCCCGCTCGACGAAGTAGCTGACGCCGATGGCATCCAGCATCTCGAAGGGACCGAGTTCCCAGTTGAAGCCCCATTTCATGGCATTGTCGATGTTGACGATGTCATCGGCAATCTCCGGGATCCGGTTGAAGGTGTAGATCAGGGT
>VEOV01000265.1 GCA_012026855.1 Geobacter sp. | reverse complement strand
GGGTGGCAGCATCCAGCTGGCATCAATCGCCAAAGACAGCAGCGGCAATATCAGCAGTCAGACGGTCAGAACAATCACCTTAATAGATGGTACAGCGCCTCAAGGGCTCTCCCTCTCCAGCCTCGGCCAGACAATACTGTACAAACCGGGCGAAACCGGTACAGCCACATTCATAGCCAGTGATAATATGGGGATTGCCGCTATCACCTGCACTGCCAGTGGTGCAGCCAGCGGCAGCAGCACATACAACTACAATCCGCCGCAGGCAAATGTAACCCAGTCATTCGACTTCCAGGTGAGCAGCGCAGCTGCGCCCTACGCCAGCATGTCAATAACCTGCTCAGCAGCAGACGCCGCTAATAATCAGGCGCAAAAAAACCTCAGCCTTACTGTGGCCGATGTCGTGCCGCCGGTGGTTACCGGCGCATCAATCGCAGCCAACAGTACCAATGTGCCGACTAATACAGCCATCACGGTCAAATTCAGCGAAACCTTGTTAGCGACAACGGTAAATAGTGGCTCAGTCACCTTATTTGAAACAGCATCGGCACAGCAGATAACAGGCACAGTAACTCTTTCAATAGATAGAAAGAGTGTCATCTTTGCCCCGCAAACCCTGCTTGTTGCTGGTAAAGCCTACAGCCTCTCCATCACCGCCACAATAGCCGACGATGCCGGAAACTGCCTGGCAGCGCCATATCAGCTTGGCTTCACACCCGATAGCAGTACGCCGTCTTTTGTTATCACCCCGGCAAACAACAGCGTAAACGTACCGGTAGGATCGGCGGTTAGCGCCACTTTCAGCGAGAAAATAGATCCGGCGACTGTTACCGCAGACAAAGTTTCCCTTACTTCCATCAGCGGAGCAGTGCCGGGGAGTCTCACCGTAGCAACAGACAGTATGTCATTCACATTCAAACCGTACAACTCCCTCGGTTTCAATAGAGCGTACACCTTTACCTTAAAGTCAGGGGTCAAGGACATCTCGGGCAACGCCATCACCACTGACTCAACGGCCACTTTCACTACCCAGAGTGCCAATTCCGATCTCATCGGCTACTGGCCGATGGATGGCGACTGGACCGATTATTCGGGGAACGGCAATCATGGGACGGCAAATGGTGGTGCTACATTCTCATCGGATAAGGTTGTCGGGACGCAGGCGGGAAGTTTTGATGGGGTGAATGATTTTGTAGATTTTGGAGACCCAATCAATGGAAGTTTAGATTTAGGTACTAGCAGTTTTACCTTGTCAACATGGGTGAAGACAAACACAAAAGGTGTTTATCAGGCTATTTTCGATAAGAGAGATGTGAGCGGGAAAGGCTACCTGCTTGGCATAGACAACAGTAATAAAGTCGTTGGGAACATTAATGCTGGGTCAAATAATATTATTGCGACGTCAGATGTAACCATTACAGATGGAAACTGGCATTTTATAACTGCTGTATTCGACAGAAGCGGCTATGCATCGATATATGTCGATGGCGTTAAAAATGGTTCTCCAGTCAGTCTATCCGGTATCGGAGATGTCAGTAACTCCGGAAAAGTAATAGTTGGGTATCGCTCACCAACAAGCAGTATTTATTCATATTTTAACGGTCTAGTTGACGATATCTCTATCTACAAACGTGCTCTTCTTCCCGAAGATATTATCGAACACTACAACGCCGGCCTGACCACCGACCGCACCCCACCGGCAACTCCAATTGTCGATCCGGTGCCATCGTCAACCTACAGCAACCAGATCGTCCTGCACGGCACCAAAGATGCTGGTTCATCCATTCGTGTCAACGGCAAACAGATCGTCGCTCACGACGATAATACGACCTGGCAGACGCTCTATACTTTGGCCTTGGGCCAGAACCTGCTGGATGTCACCAGCCACGATCTGGCCGGGAATGTCAGCCCCTCGGTGAATCTGGTTGTTGATCTGCTGCCGATGAACCAGAAAGATCCTTCAATTGCCGGGCTATGGCATATGGACGGTGACTGGAAGGATTATTCGGGGAACGGAAATCACGCTGTCAATTCTTCTGTTGTAACCAGCACTGTATCAGAAGGCCAGACAGCTGCTATTTCCTGCAGCTCAGGGACAATTTCAGCATTTACATCCACGTATGCAACAAACTGCAGGCCTACTAGTTGTGGGAGCTGCACAATAGGTTCAACAAGCTGTAGCGTGACATTCAATAATTCCAATTGCGGAGATCCATGTTACGGAACAGTCAAGCAGGGAAGGCTTGAAGCAACTTGTTCATCTCCTGCTGCTACATTCAGCCAGGATGCCCAAGTAGGCTCAAATTCTTCCAGCTTTAACGGCATAGATAATTACCTGTTAGGTTCAACGGTAAATTTCCCAATAGGTAGCGCGCCTAGGACTCTTTCTGCGTGGATTAAAACCACCGACAGTAATGGCGATAAATCTATATTGCATTATGGAACTCCAACTGGCGTTTCTCCCCCACAAAATTTTCATTTAGTTGTCACAAGTGGAAAAGCTGCTGTTGGCAATGGCTACGGTTACGGTCTGGTCGCAGGAACAACGATTATTGCAGATGGTGTGTGGCATTTAGTTACAGGTGTATACGAAGGTCCGGCAACAAATCTTGCCAAAATCTATGTGGACGGAGTGTTGCAGAATTCAGGAACAATTACAACCCCGGCGACTACCAATCAAAACTATTTCACAGGGAAATTCCTGGGTGGCGGGGGGCAATTCAATGGACTAATGGACGAAATTTCGGTCTATGCCCATGCACTTAGCGCTCAAGATGTCCTAGCACTCTACAATACATCTCCAAAGCTTATACTCTCCTCCTCCGGCCAGACAGTCAAATACATGCCCGGTGAAGCCGGTGTGGCTACGGTTGCAGCAAATGATTCGAATGGTATTGCCAAGCTCTACTGCAACGCTTCCGGCGCGGCCAGTGAAGGGACTCTTGTTGTCTCTATCGATCCACCTCAGAGAAGCGTAACGCAGGATATCACCTTCCGCGTTTCGCCGGACGCGACATCCTATGAGCCGTACAAGATTTCATGTGTCGCGGAAACGATTACAGGTGTATTGGGTTCAGCGACTCTTGATCTGCAGGCGGCGGATGTTGTGCCGCCTGGTATCACAGGCGCATCCATTGCAGAGAATGCGTCTAATGTCAGTGCAGATTCAACAGTGACAATAAGTTTTTCCGAAGCAATGGCTTCGGCAACATTGAACACTGAAAGCGTAGTTATGATAAATAATCTGACCGGACTCAAAGTGGATGGGTCTGTTTCCCTGTCAACTGACATGAAGAATGCCACCTTTATCCCAAGGTTTGGTCTGGATGGCACAACCGGCTACACGCTAACCGTAAGGGGGAATGTTACCGATGTGGCCGGAAACTCGCTCGGAAGTGATTTTGTCCGACACTTCAGCACCCTTGCATATGAAAATGTTTCTATTCAGAACCAGGGTACAGTCTCTGCGCCATATACTTTGGCGGCTGGCAGGTACGGCTCGATCAATGTTGGCAATAGTTACATACTCTTATCCGGAAGAGTTATTGCGGACAGCGTCAACTTGACAGGCAACAGTGTTCTGTCTCAAAAAGCAACGGCTCTCACAGGCTTTGGACTCCTGGATTTAGTCAGCACTACCCTGACTATCGATGCAACTTCCAAGATAGATGTCAGCGGGAAGGGTTTTCTGGGCAGCACCTCGACCGGCCGGACAGTGGGTAACACCACTTCTGGGGGTAGCGGCGCGCGCAATGGCGGCAGCTCCGGCGGGTCAGGTGGTGTGTAT
>VEOV01000175.1 GCA_012026855.1 Geobacter sp. | reverse complement strand
GGCACAAATATTGCCCATGGGAGCATGATGCCGATGAGCACCGGAATGAAGTACCAGAACGGCTGATAGCGGCTGTGGACTTTGGTGAGGAAACGTTCGAAATGCTCGTGAATAAAGAAAAACCGGGCAAACTCCGGATTGCGCATGGAGACCAGGATGAACCATGGCGCCGCGATGGCAAAGAAGAGTGCCAGCCCGGTGACAATTCTCATCTCCAGCAGCAGGCGCCACCGCTTTCTGAAGAGCATGAAGAGGAAGATGATTGCCCCGGGGAAAAGGATGCCGATTAAACCCTTGGCCAGCACAGCCATGGCGGCTGCTGCGTAAGAGAGATACAGGTAGCCGCATTTTTCGCGCCCCTCGCTGTTTACCGCCAGGATGAAGCTGCCGAGGGAGACTGTGAGGCAAAGTGTCAGCGGCATGTCGGTCAGAGGGATTCTGGCCTGGGCGATGAAGCCGAGGCAGCTGCCGATGATGATCGCACTGTAGAGTCCGGTCAGCCGGTCGAACAGCTTTCGCCCCAGCCAGTAGGTGAAGAGAATGGTCAGCAGCCCTGCCAGGGCGCAGGGGAGACGAGCGGCAAATTCATTCTGGCCGAAGATGGCCATGGAGAGGGCGTTCATCCAGTAAAGCAGCGGCGGTTTTTCAAAGTACTTGACGTAATTGAGGTGCGGTGTGATGAAGTCCAGCCGCTCCAGCATCTCGCGGGGGATTTCACTGTAGCGCCCTTCATCAGGCTCCAGCAGAGGGTAACGTCCCAGAAACTGGCACGCGAGCAGGCCGAAGGTGATGGCGAGGAAGATAAGATCACGCCGTGCGGCAGCGCTCTTTTCCGTGAGAAACAACAGTAACCGGTTCATGGGGGATCCTTGTCAGGGTGTGGTGCGATTCAGCCTGTTGCGGGAAACGATGGCACTCCCCTGATAATAGGCCAACCCATTCAGGAGGAGTTGCCGGTCAGCAGGGGCAACTGTTGTCTTGCCGTCGCCTCTGCTGTAACGGAAAAACGCCCCCTTCTTGCGGGGAGAAGGCACCAGCAGTTTGTCGTCAGGTTTCATGGTAATATCCTATGAGATCAGGTTAAGGTATCCTGGTTCGGCAACAATCGTAACCGGCGCATCACCCCAGTTGTCACCGTCAAGTTGTACCGGTTTAAAGCCTTCGATCCTAATCTCCCCGGCCGTGAGCCGCCTGATGGCGCGGCTCTCCCCACCTGAGAGTGCAGCTGCGGTAAGGGCAGCAACGCCGCGGCGGGAACAGTCGGTGACGGCAATCAGTTCAAAAGACGGTGCGAAGAGCGAGGCCCCGGGCGCCAGTTTTAACTGGCCGCCATAGTACGCGGCATTGCAGACAACCAGCGAGTGGCAGCTGAACCCGGTGCCGTTGACTGTTACCTCCATCTCCCCGCTCTCCCATGAAGCCAGGCTGCGCAGGGCAGAGAGGATGTAGGCCCCTTTTCCAAGGCGGTGCTTGAGCTCCGGTGTTACCCCCCTGACCACCCTGCCGTCAAATCCCATACCGGCCATGAGAAAGAAACGGCTGTTTTTCTGCTGATTACTGATTGCGCCAGCTGTCAGAGGGCGCAGATTACCGGCAATGATCCGCTCCACGGCAGCTTCAGCCGATTTCATCCCCAGTTCTATGGCAAGCACGTTGGCTGTACCAAGGGGGAGAATGGCGCAGCTGGCCTGGCATCCGGCAAGGCCGCTGAATACTGCATTGATGGTTCCGTCGCCTCCGGCAGCAATGATGAGCGGCCCATCTTCTGATTTGCCACGCTGTGCGGCAGTCGCGGTAATTTCGGAAAAATCGCCGCAGGCAATCACTTCAACTTCGCGCCCACTGGCACCTAACCGGCGGCAGGCAGCATCAAGCAGCTTGGTGGAGAAACTCCCGGCTCCCTTATTGGCAATGATGACGCAGCGCTTCACACTGCTGCCCCGGGGTTGCCTTTCCAGCGGCGGTAGAGCCAGTTCCATTGGGCCGGATGGCGGATGACATGCTCACCGATGGCAGAGTTCATCCGCGTCGTCAGTTCCAGAATTCTCTCTGCTTCGCTGCCCTGCTGCGGGATTTCCAGCTCCGGGTAGATGGTGATGATGTTTTTGCCACCCTCTTTGTGGGTGAAGAAGGGGAGCATGGCGCAGCCGGTTTTGATGGTCAGTTTGGCAGGCATGACCGAGGTCCAGGCCGGAGCACCGAGAAAGTTGGCAGGGATGCCGTGGGGAGGTTTGACAACCTGATCGGGCAGGATGCCGAGCACGCCGTTATTTTTCAGCAGCTGCAGCATCTCCTTTGCCCCGCTGTCGCGGTAAATCAGGTGATTGCCATGCCTGAGCCGGATTTTTTCCAGCATGGCATCCAGGTAACCGCGCTTCATGTTACGGGCAACTACCCCGACAGGGTGGATTTTGGCGCCGAAGGTCAGGGCCATCAGCTCCCAGTTGCCGGCGTGGGCGGTGATGCCGATGATGCCGCGGCCCCTGGCATGGGCGGTTGTGTAATGCTCCAGCCCCCTGATTTCCACGGCAGCCATCAGCTCGCTGTCCATGCCGAAATAGAGCTTGGACAGTTCGGCGATGAACAGCCCGGTGTTGGCAAAGAGTTGATCAATCAGCTCCCCGGGTTGCAGGTTGCCGCTGTTCCAGAGGGGGTGCCGCTGCATGAAGTCCAGCCGCTCGGAGACGGTCTGCAGGCCGATTCTGTGCCACTTGGGCAGAATTATCTTCAGAAGCCTGCCCAGATACCTGCCAAGATGTGCCGAGACAGAGAGTGGCAGGAGGGCGAACGGAATCAGGAGGGTCAGGAGTCCGATGTAGGCGGAAAACCACTTGAGGGACTCTTTCACGGTTTCTCGGTCCTGAGCAGGTCATTGACTGCGGTCCCTGCCGGCAACGACATTATTATCCGGCTGTTCGGGTTGGCAGTCTCGATTGCGGCACCTTTTTCATCGGTCATTGCGGTGATGGTAAAGGAGTCGTTGCGCATGGCCGGGCCCATCAGTTCGATGCTGTCGCCGCATTTGATCCGGTTGCGCACGCCGATGGCAAAACGGCCGTCAGCCAGCTGCTCCGCGACGATGCCGACGAAGAGGTGGCTGCGCAGGTAGGCTGAGTGGTACTCCTGGCCGACATCCTCAGGCTGGCCGAAGAGAAAACCGGTGGTGTAGCCGCGATGGCTGATTTTGCAGAGCTCCTCCAGCCACTGGGGTCTGAAACGGTAGCCGTCGCCTTCGTCACGCAGGGCATCAAGCGCCGCCCGGTAGGCCCGGACCACAGATGCCACGTAATAGATCCCCTTCATCCGCCCCTCTATCTTGAGGGAGGCGACTCCGCTGTTGACGATTTCCGGCAGATGTTCGATCAGGCAGAGATCCTTGGAGTTGAAGATGAAAGTGCCGGTTTCATCTTCCATCACGGGGAAATACTCACCCGGCCGGGTCTCTTCCACCAGTGAGTAGCCCCATCTGCATGGGTGGGAACACTCTCCCTTGTTGGCGTTGCGGCCGCTCATGACGCTGGAGATGAGGCACCGGCCCGAGTAGGAGATGCACATGGCGCCATGGGCAAACAGCTCCAGTTCGGCGGAACATTTCTGCGCGGTTTCCCTGACTGCCGCCAGGGAGGTCTCCCGGGCGAGGTTGATCCGTCCGATCCCCTGCTGTTCCCAGAAGCGGATGCTGCGCCAGTTGACGCTGTTTGCCTGGGTGGAGAGGTGGATGTTGTGGTGCGGTGCAAGCTCCCTGATCAGCTGGATCACGCCCGGGTCAGCCGCAATCAGGGCATCGAAGGGGATGGGGGCAATTTCGGCAATAAACTTTTCCAGTGCCGGCAGGTCTTCGTTGGCCGGGTAGCTGTTGACTGTCAGGTAGACCTTGACCCCCCGTTCATGGGCATAGGCGATGCCGGTTGCCATCTCCTCCGGGGTGAAGTTGTCGGCCAGATTCCTCAGGCCAAAGGCCTTGCCGCCAAGGTAGACGGCGTCGGCGCCGTAATGAATTGCTATTTTGAGTTTTTCAAGGTTGCCGGCAGGGGCCAACAGTTCGGGGATATACATTTAGTTGGTTACTCTTCAACTCTCAGATTGACCATGCTGATAATTCGGAGGTATAGT
>VEOV01000166.1 GCA_012026855.1 Geobacter sp. | reverse complement strand
GGTATCAACTCCAGGTGCAACTTCATTTTTTCTACCGTTCATCTGCATAAAATCACCTGCAGCGCAACTGTTTAGTAACTACTCAACTTTTTTGATGGTCAGCACAGTAGTTCCTTTGGAAAACAGGAACGGTCTGCTGACAATCTGGAGCTGCAGCAGCTCCTTTCTTGATTCATCCAAAACATAGTCCGGCATATAGTATTCCATCTGCCTTGTCCGCCACTTAGGTTCCAGGCTTTCACCTGTCCAGGCAAGACAGAAAACCGAGCCGTTACTATGGTTCCAGCTTTTGCTAAGGAGGGGCATTGCATCATTCTTGCCTACCAGGACATCACCTGCAGCGGAGACCTGAAGCCTTTGGTTCAGGTAGAGCCTGGGCGCCCCCTGGTCAACGTTTGCCGGCAGGCTGACATCAGACTTCTCCATGAAGAGCTCCGAACCGCCGTACTTATCGGTACTGCGCCATATTTCTCGCAATTGATGGTCGTAAACACCGATCCGGTTGTCAGAAAAGAGCAATACTGTATAGATCTTGCCATTTTTAGCGACGAATTGACTGAAATTGTAAATATTCGCCTCTGCTGGCAGCTTGACCGCTTCTCCAGGCTGGATCTCTGCCCCTTTACGTTCTGCCCGGTAGACATCGCCGCTGAATGCCTTTTTGTCACTGCTCTTCTGAACATACAGCTGCTTTGCACTACCTGGCAGGGCCAAAACCCTGAAGAAATAGGGCAGACCTGATGCAACCTGCTGCAGAACGCCACCTTTCAGCTGCCATACTTGTGACGAGAGCTGCTCATTGGCCATGACAGTTAGATAAAGGTCAAGGCCATCTCCACTTTCCAGAGTGTCCATGGCAACGATCTTTTCATATAGCTTCAGCTCCTTTTCAGCTTTCAGCTGGAGTTCCTCGCCGCTGCGATAGTGGAAAAGACGGCGATTGTCGGCAATGAAAATATCTCTGCTGCCGTCCTTGCCGGCAGGACCCGATGCCAGCAGATTCATCACTCCTGTCAGCGGCTGGCTTCGCCATGACTCGCCTCTCTCTATTACCTTCTCGGCGATTTTTATAATGCCTGACGGTACGGCAACAACGGCTGCCGCCGCCGGAACAAGTGGAGCTACCTGGGGGGTTGGCGAAGCCTGAACCGGGATTTTTGCCAGATCGGTTTTCAGTTTATCGGCAAGCTTGTTAACCGCGGGGATAAGTTCATCCTGGCTCTCCCCCTGGACAAACGCCTTGGAGTAGGCAGCGCCGGCCGGACTCTTGGCAACAGCTTCAAGGCTGAATACCTTGCCAAAGGTAATATAGCTTACCGAGAGCAGGGCATCCGCCTCTGCAGCAGTGCTGACAGAAACAACTGTCTCTCCGTCGAGCCTGGATGAGAGCAGCGTCTGCAACGTAGACTGCAGCTCATCCCTGTTGGCAGCTCCAGGTGCAGAAACCTTGGTAATGAATAGCTTGAGCGGTGCGGCAGAAGCCGTAAATGCCGGCACAAACAAGCAAAGCAGCAGCGTAAACAACAATCTCTTCATGGTTCCTCCTGGCAGGCGGGAATGGTGAGACATTATGGCAAATGCACCGGCATAAGTCAAAAAAAAGGGCGGGATTTCTCCCGCCCTTTCGGCGTTTCAGCTTCCTGGTTACGAATTAGAAGTCGATGCGGAACTGTGCACCAACACCGTAGGACTTGTTCTCGTCTACGTTAGCAGCAGACTTCATATTGTCGTAGTAGCTGATTTCAGGGGTGATGTAGACGTTCTTGGCAAGCGTAATCGGAGCGTTTACAAAGATGGCCATCTTGTCGTCTGCATGCTTGTCGCCACTTCTCTTGTCAGTCACATAGCCAAGGCCAGCATTGGCGGAGAGGGTATCGGACAGTTTCTGAGAAAGCTGGACGTAGCCTTCAAAGCCTCTGGCATCTTTCTTGGTTGCTGCGCTGAATGCTTCACGGCCTGCGAAGCTCATATCGCCAGCATTTTGAGCGTAGCTAACATTAAACAAGAGGGATGTTGCACCAAAGACAGCTTTACCATTCACATAGCCAAGGGCTGCAGTTACTTTCTCTTTGGCAATCTCATCTTCAAAGTACTGTCCAACAACACCGGCATTATAGGAAATTGTACCTGATTTGCCTGCATAACCTACATTCAGTTTAGGCATATACAGTTTTTTGGATGTCGCAGCTGCTTGCTGGGCATTACTATTGGCAACGTTATAGGTCGGTTGAATAGCCGCAACGTAGAGACCGTTGTTCATGTTTACCCTGATCTGTGCCTGGCGGCCATCCCAGAGAGAACCGAAACCGTTCAGGCCGTTGTCATCAAGATGAGTTTGGGCAGTAAAGGTGTAGTAGCTGTTGTAATCTTGACCAACGGTCAGCTTGCCAGAACCAAAATTGTATGAACCATAAAGAAGGCGAGTATAACCGGCATTTTTATCTGTTTCACTGTTTTTGAGACCTAACTCAAATTTGCCGCCGACATCGCCGTTGCTGAAGTTGGCGCCAAAACGGCTGTTGTTTTGGAGATGCTCATCAAAGCCTGCCGTTTTGCCAAGAGCAGCATTAGCGCCCTTGTTGTCAACCATGTTGTAGAAAGCTGCCATACGTGCTGAACCGTAAAGGGTGGTCTCGGCCATTGCCGGGACGGCGAATGCTGTTACTGCGGCTACTGCGCTGAGGATAACCAACTGCTTCTTCATGTGTACTACCTCCTTGTATGGTTGATGGAAAAACATTTGTTTTCCGAATACTTGCTACTAAAAACGACTACGTTTTCATCACCACCTTTCGTTTAAGAATTTACCCCTTGAAAGTTTGAAAAACGTAAAAGCCCTGACAACTGTTCAATAAGAACAGCTCAGGGCTTGTTGTTCTATACGGATATGTCACCTGCTAGCAAATATGGCATTGACATCCTTAGGTGATTTCGAAGCAAAGTACATAAGCTTAAATTAATTGTCAAGCTGCAATTTTTCAACGCATACTGCAGTTCTGCTTGCAACCCCTTTAACAGCAAGCCTTAAAGGGAGTTGTTTTGAAAAGTTTGACTTATAATACGAATTTTCAAACTCAAGTCAAGTTTTTTTTCAAACAGCGTTACATTAAATTAGTGTCCAGATTGACACAGTTCGGTTAGAACGCCATGGCTGCTTTTGGGATGGAGAAAAGCGATCCTGGTACCATGGGCACCCTGACGGGGTTTTTCGTCGATCATCCTTGCTCCATCCGCCAGCAGAGAGGCAATAGCGACTTCGATATCAGTCACTTCATAGGCAATGTGATGGATCCCCTGGCCGCTTTTTTCCAAGAACCTGGCTACCGGACTGTCTTCAGCAGTCGGCTCCAGCAGCTCGATCTTTGACTCCCCTATTGACAGCATGGCAACCTTGACCTTCTGCTCAGCAACTTCCTCAATGCCCAGGCAGGCCATGCCGAGCTGGTCGCGGTAGAAGGGGAGTGTAGCGTCAATCGATGGCACTGCTATGCCGATATGGTTAATTTTGTGCAACAACTCGAACCTCCTTACAGAACGACCGTCTCTGTATGCTTGCCGAATACCCCCCGGAAAACATCGGCAATTTCACCCAGAGTTGCGTAGGTTTTTACCGCCTCAAGGATGAACGGCATCAGGTTGCCACTCCCCTTGGCAGCTTCTTCCAGTTTTGCCAGGGAAGCCTTGACCGCCCCGTTGTCCCTCTTGGCCTTCATGGCACTCAGAGAAGCCTTCTGGGAGATCTCCACCTCTTCCTTGACCTTCAACAGGCCGCTTGGCGGCGGCTCTTTTACGGTGAACTTGTTGACCCCGACAATGATCAAATCATCGGTCTCGATGGAACGCTGGTAGGCATAGGCCGAGTCCTGGATCTCCTTCTGCTGGAAGCCGCGCGATATCGCTTCGACAGCGCCCCCCAGGTTGTCGATTTTCTCAATATAATCGAGGGCGGCTTTTTCAATCTGGTCAGTCAAGGATTCAACCAGGAAAGAGCCGGCCAGCGGGTCGATGGAGTCGGCAACGCCTGACTCATAGGCAATTACCTGCTGGGTTCGAAGAGCAATCCGGACCGAATCCTCTGTCGGCAGCGCCAGAGCTTCGTCACGTGAATTGGTGTGCAGCGACTGGGTGCCGCCTAGCACAGCAGCCAGCGCCTGGATGGTGACCCGCATGATGTTGTTGTCCGGCTGTTGGGCGGTGAGGGTACAGCCGGCTGTCTGGGTATGGAAGCGGAGCATCTGGGACTTGGGGTCTTTTGCTTTGAAGCGCTCCTTCATAATCTTGCCCCAGATGCGGCGGGCAGCACGGAACTTGGCAACCTCTTCGAGGAGGTTGTTATGGGCATTGAAGAAGAAGGCCAGGCGCGGGGCGAACTCGTCAACATCGAGGCCGGCCTTGATGGCAGCGTCCACGTAGGCGATACCGTCCGCCAGGGTAAAGGCCACCTCCTGCACAGCACTGGAACCGGCTTCACGGATATGGTAGCCGGAGATGGAAATGGTGTTCCATTTGGGCACATTGTCTTTGCAATAGGCGAAGATGTCGGTAATGATCCGCATCGACTCCTTCGGCGGATAGATGTAGGTGCCGCGGGCCATGTACTCCTTGAGGATGTCATTCTGGATGGTGCCGGAAATCTTGTCGGCAGAGACCCCCTGCTTTTCAGCAACTGCAATGTACATACAGAGCAGGATGGCGGCGGTCGAGTTGATGGTCATGGAGGTCGAAACCTTGTCCAGCGGAATGCCGTCAAAGAGAATCTCCATGTCAGCCAGCGAGTCGATGGCGACGCCGACCTTACCGACCTCTCCCTGGCTCATGCCGGCATCGGAGTCGTACCCCATCTGGGTCGGCAGGTCAAAGGCAACAGACAGCCCGGTCTGGCCTGCAGACAACAGGTACTTGTAGCGCTCGTTGGACTCTTTGGCCGTGCCGAAGCCGGCATACTGGCGCATGGTCCAGAACTGGCCGCGATACATGGTCGGCTGCACCCCTCTGGTGTACGGATACTCCCCCGGGAAGCCCAGCTGCCCTTCATACCCAGGGTACTCAAAGTCAGGTGTGAAGCAACGCTCCATTTCGATATTTGAAGAGGTGGTGAAAACCGGTTTCCTCTCAGCCCGCTTTTCAAGACCTTTGGCGACTTTTGCTCCCCAGACCTTCTTCTTGTCCGCTATGCTCATGCAAATCTCCTTAGAACTGTAAAATCTGTAGCGCCACCTACAGCAGCGCCTTTACCAGTGCCAGTGCCTCGGCATTAACGTCATCCTGACTTCTTGACGCTGAGGCATCAATCCGCTTGCCATTCCAGCGGGAGAGCTCTTTCAGGTAGAATTTACGCATCTTCTGGAAGTACTCGATGCCGCCGTGCTGGATCTGCAGAATGTCCTCGATCCGCTCGCACGCCTCTTCTGCAGGTACATCGAAGAATAAGGTAAGGTCAGGATAGATTTCGTCTTCAAAGAGGAACCCGCGGGACAGCTTTTCCAGGTGCCGCAAGGTGTCGAAATGACCTGTGTGGCCGTTTACCCAGGCATTTGCCAGTGAGGAGATGCTTGATTGCTTGCAGAGGACAATCTTGTCGTCAGCAAGAGCCGGCCTGACTACTTTATTAAAGATTTCAGCGCGTACAGCTCCTTCAAAGAAGAAATCCGCCCGGGCATCTTCGCCAAACGGCCAGTTGAGGATGTTGGCCACCCCCAGTTCCTGGGCCCTTCCTGAATCGGGATTGGCACACTCAACCACATTATAGCCAAGATCAACCAGCGCCTTATGCAGGGCGACTATACCTGCCTTGACCTGCTGGCCGGAACCACTGATCCCTTCGATAACGATAAATTTACCTTTTTTCATTGTATCCTCCTGTAAGGTAGTATGCCTACATCGCCAGCAAATGACTGACCCCGCCTTTCGGGCAGGGTCAGTCGGTCATACGTAAAGCTGGCGCGGCTGGAGCCCTTTAATGTTAAAGAACTGCCTTGAGGTACTCGGCGGTCTTCTCTCTCTTCTCGGTTTCAAGCTCTTTCGGGTCGACTTCGATAAACTTCTCGTCCGGAGTGACCTTGAACAACGGCTGCCCCTTCTGCACAATGCTGCCGTCGGCGCCCTGCATGATAATCTTGTCGATGGTGCCGGAGAAGGTTGCCCGGACTGTGTTGAACATCTTCATTACTTCGATGATGTAGAGCGCCTGCCCCTTCTCGAAGTGCATCCCTTCGTAAACAAATGCCGGCAGGCCAGGGGCCTCCTGACCGTAGTACATACCACCGCAGATGGAGACGATTTCGTCAGCTTTCGTTGATGGCGGCGGCACCAGTATCTTTTTCATGGCAACCTGAAGATCTGCATCGTGCAGGTGTGCCGGAATGGTTACTTCCAGATCGGTCTCGACCCTGAAATCCCAGAACTTGACATTGCCGGCGATGACAAACAGGATGCCGAGCAGCTCAAGGCCAGCCTCGAAACCTGCATGGGCGGACTGGATCTGCTGCCATTCATCAGCGCTGAACCCTGCCTGCGGTTTTTCCTTGGCAAGCTGTGCAGAGAGCTTGTCAAATTCATGGAGGTCCAGTTTGAATTTCTCGGAAAGCGTCGTGTAGAAGCGGAGACCCTTCTGGAGAAGCTCATTGTCATGGCTCCAGATAACCTCGGCTGCCGGAGCGGACGGATCGAAGGACATGTTCAGGTATTCATAGGTCTCAGCCAGGATGACAAACGGGTTGTCATGGAGCACGACCTTCCCCTTGTCCAAGGAGAACTTGCTCCGGTTAAGCGACAGCCAGCCGGACAGCAGGTGGGGATCTTCCAGGAGCTTGTCCATCGGCCTGGTAACCAGCGTCCCTTTGCGGTCAATAATGGCCGACATTTCCTTGGCGACTTTCGGGTCATCGGGGAACTGGGCAGCCATCTTCTTGGCATAGGCCTTCTTCATCTGGATAAAGGCATAGACAGTATCAATTTTCGAGGCAGCTTCCTTCAGCTGACCCATGAGTGTCAGGTAAGGAACGACAAAACGGGTGGTCGGCTTGGCCATGACATTCTGGCCGATGAACCAGTTGACCAGGCCGTAGTGGAACTCCAGGTTGGTGGCCAGATCAACGCCCCGCAGGGTGGTCTTGCCCAGAACCTTTGACAGGTGGTTGTAGCTGTCCAGCCGGTCCTCACCCTTGGTAAGGAGCAGGGCGATGTTGGAGTCGTAAGCGCCGGCAACCTTGTAGCGCATAAACATGCCGGTATCCGGATTTACCAGGCTGATTCCCTGATCGTCACGGATCTCGCCTTCAATCGGCTTTGACCAGAAACGGATCATGCCGCCGGCATGGGGAGACAGGGACGCATCGGTCGCATTGAGGCGGGCTTCAGCAGCTGCGGCAAAGCGGGGAATTCTCTCCGGCTTGGGGAGATGCTTCTTGTGCTTCACCAGGAGGGCCATGGCCTCAACCAGCGACTCAACGATGAAAAAGTCTTTCTTGTCTTTCGGATTGGTGAACTTGAGGGAGTAGCAAAGCTCGGAGACCCGGTGCTCCACCTGAATCCGTGTGTTCACTTCCATGAAGTAGTAGCGGTCCCGGTCAACGATACACTCGAAGGTTGAAGCCGAGTCCAGACCGACTGCCTGGCCGAACTTGGTGGAATCCTCCTCCATTCTTTTGAGGACATTGAGATCACTCTCAAGGGCCTTGACTTCTGCCTTGCGTCCAGCCTTCTTTGCTTTTTCGATGGCCCGGGAAAGCCCTTCCTGGGTAACGGAAATCTCCAGCAGTTTCTGCTCGTGCATCTGCAGGGAGCAGTCACGGCCACCGAGGGAGACGCACCATTCGCCATTACCGACCAGCTGGATCTCGTTGTGGCGGGTCTGCTCGATATTGAGCTCGACCAGAACGTTTTTGTTGTCGCCAACGCCGTTCGCCTTGACCTCGTTGAGAACTTCGCGGACCAGGGTCGGAGTCTCAGCTGCGGCCTCCTTGATCTGCTTGGCCGTGGGGTTCTTGGCAGTCAGCAGGGAGGCACCGAGGATCCTCTGCCCCTTGCCGCCGCCGCCACCAATGGCCTTGAGACGGATTCTGCTGCCGGGATACTCCTTGAACATGTTCTCCACTTCAACCTGAACCTGGGCAGAAAGCTCCTCGATGGTATACAGGTCAAGACCCTTCTCGTAGGAGGCGTAGAGAATCTCGTCAGCCAGGTCTTCCAGCGAAAGCTTCTTGTCATCGAGGATGTGCTTGTCGACGGCAAGGGAGTGCGCCATTACCAGCCCGAGGAGGCTGTCGCGGGTCGGATATTTTTTAACCAGTGTCCGGGCGGTAACATTGTTGATACCCGGAGTAACACTGACCCCGACCTGCAGTGCGGTACGCTTGGCTTCGTCCTTTTTGCCGGCATCGGCCTGGGTGCGGGAGTTCGGCCC
>VEOV01000001.1 GCA_012026855.1 Geobacter sp. | reverse complement strand
CTTTTCACGATTCTCAACAAAACCACGGAACATCCAGAGCAGGGTATGAACCCAGAACACGGCGAAAGTGCCGAGCAACAGGCCGGTCATGGCTACAAAGGTATAGAAAAGCAGCGGATACTTCTCCCGGTCATGGGTTCCGTGAGCATAGTACTTGGCAAACTGGGGAGTTGCCTTCGGGTGGCAGGTGGCACACATCTTCACCAGGTTATTAGGGTGCAGATTCGAAGTGGGGTCACTCTTCGGCAGAATTGAGTGGGCAGAGTGGCAGTCAGCGCAACCGGCCACCTTTTGCGGGAAACCGAGCCGGTAATTCTTGCCGTGATAGCTGTCCATGTACGATTTGACAGCAACATTGGTGACGTTGTTCTTTTTCATCAATTTTTCGTCTGCATGGCACTTCAGGCAGACTTTTGTATGGAACTCACGGTGTTCGGCATCGGCGCCGAGCTTCTTGATATCGTGCAGATTATGACAGTCGTGACAGGCTGCAGAGTCCATGTTGCCGGCGGCAACCGCCTTGCCATGGACCGAGTTCCTGTACATCGACTCCTTGTCATGGCATTGAATGCATTTTGCAACGGCAATTTTTTTGTCTTTGTTCCAGTGCTTGTGAACATGGATGTCAGTGTGGCAATCGGCGCAGCGGACATTTTTCTGCACGTGCACACTGTTGTAGTGCTCGGCATTCTCCTTTTTGTGGCAACGCTCGCAAGCGACCTTGTGGATCTTGGTTTCGCCGCGGACATGCTTGGCAAGATCGGTAATTTCCACATGGCAACTGGTACAGGCATTCTTGCCGTGGACTGATGATGCAAAGCCGGCAACGGATATTTTGTTGCTATGACATCCCAGACATGTCGCCGGGTCAATAGCCATCCCCTGCTCTGCAAAGCTGTTTGAAACTAGAGTTAAAAGAGCAAGTGGTAATACTATCAATACTGTCCGCCAATTGAACATCTGCTGCCTCCATAAAATAGAGTTGTTTCCTGCCGGTTAAAGGTAAAAATTAAAACATCGTTTTTAATAACTTGCAATTAAGTATGGATTATTCTTTATTATTAATCTCGCAGATAATAAATTGCCGCACTGAATAATGCAACCTAAAATCTGTATACTGTATACGGGCCGAAACCTGAAAGCTGCTTTTTCCAGCCTTAATGCTGGCTTGACAGACTGCCCCTGCTTTGCTAATTTAATGAAATAATTAAGTTTATTAAAAGGAATGTATCTAATGCCACAATTTGACAAAAAGCTGTTCATTCCGGGACCAGTGGAAGTCGCGCCGGAAATTCTCGCTGCGATGGCTACGCCGATGGTCGGCCACCGAATGAAAGAGTATGCTGAAATGCATGCCCGGGTAAAAGTCGGCCTGAAAAAACTGATGTTTACCGAACAACGGGTTCTGCTCTCCACTTCAAGCGCCTTCGGCATCATGGAAGGGGCCATCCGGAATCTTGTCGGCAAACGTTGCGCCAACTTCTGCAATGGCGCCTTTTCCGACAAGTGGCATGATGTAACCCTTCGCTGCGGCAAGGAGGCCGATGCCTTCAAGGCCGAATGGGGACAGCCGATCACTGCAGAGTTGGTAGACAAGGCGCTGGCCACCGGCAAATACGATGCTATCACCCTGATCCACAATGAAACCTCCACCGGGGTAATGTCCCCGTTGCCGGAAATATGCGAAGTATTGCGCCGTTATCCCGATGTTGTCTCCATCATCGACACAGTATCTTCAATGAGCGCAGTCAAGATTCCCCTTGATGAACTGGGCATCGACTGTTGCATCTTCGGCGTCCAGAAGGCTTTTGCCCTGCCACCGGGACTGGCGGTGTTCACTGCCTCGGAAAAGGCCCTTGCCAGGGCGGCAGCAGTCCCGAATCGCGGCTATTACTTTGATTTCCTCGAATTTGCCGTCAATGATGACAAGGACAATACCCCCTCGACGCCATGCATCTCCCAGATTGCCGCTCTGGATGTTCAGCTGCAGCGTTTCTTTGCCGAAGGACTGGAAAACCGCTGGGCACGTCATGCTCACATGGCAGAGTTTGTCCGCAGCTGGGCAAAGGAGAGCGGTTACGGGCTGTTTCCGGAGGAGCGTTTCTGCTCCCAGACCCTTACCTGTGCCAGCAATGTCAGGGGGACTGACCTGGCTGCATTGAAAAAGATGCTCGGCGACCGGGGCTATGCCTTTGATGACGGCTATGGTAAAATAAAGGGGAAGACCTTCAGGATTGCCCACATGGGTGACATGCAACTGAAGGATTTGAAAGAATTTACAGCAGTAATCACCGAGTGTCTCGGCATAATAGGCTAGGAGTAATTCCTTAAGGAGAACAACATGAAATGTCCAAACTGTGGCGGCAGAACTGCAATTGATATCGACCTGCACTCCGAAGGTTTCACTTCGGATGAGAACCCCGTAAAAGAGTGTGGTGACTGCGGCGTTGTCTGGCGTATCAAAACCATAAAGGGTGAAACCAGCATCGATATCATCAAACCGCCGAAAAAAAAGTCATAACAGCCCCAATCAACGCGCCACGCTTAGCAGCCATATCCGGCTTGCTCCAGCAGCAAGCCGGACAATGACCTCTTTTTGACAAAATCCGTACAGATAACTGTCATAGGCTCCAAGCAGCCACCCTCTGCTGCCGCACTTCCAGTCGAGCCAGAGGGCAACCTGCCATGCATTGGCACAAACATACCTGCCGATTTTCAACCAGAAAGCCGCTTGTGCAGCAACCCCTTTTGATTCAAGCAACACCTTGATCCGCCGATATATCGGCAGCA
Organism: Geobacter sp.; assembly: GCA_012026855.1. Classification (GTDB taxonomy): domain Bacteria; phylum Desulfobacterota; class Desulfuromonadia; order Geobacterales; family DSM-12255; genus VEOV01. The sequence goes on along the minus strand of VEOV01000001.1, from coordinate 12,003 downwards.
GATCAAGTCTTGTACTGTTATCATGGCTGGAGTAAACCTCGGACAACCTTGCCAGAATATCTTCAGCATCGGCATGGGCAAGCGCCATGATGAGCATGTTCAGGGTCATCCTCTCCCGAAAGCCCTCACTGTTGAACCTGCGCGCCGAACTTGAAATCTCTGCCGGCAGCAGGAGCCAGCACCCATCCTGACGCATCCGGTCCGCAAACCTGGTCTCGGCCATAATCTGGCAACTCTCGTCAAAACCGCCACTCTCCCGGAACAGCCGCGCCCCAACCAGCAGCCCCTGATCTCCATGGGCACAACCGGCCCTGTCAACGGCTGCTTTCCTCTCCAGCCAGGCAATACCGGCCGCATCTTCATCAGCGTAATCCCTGAAGCGGATCTGAAAGTGTCCGGCAGCATCACCCCGCAACCGCAGCAGATCAATGCTCTTCCTCAGGGCATCAGCCCCGGTGAATCTTGAGTCAGCATGCAGAAAGAGCATGAACTTCCCCCTGGCAGCCGCAGCCCCGCAGTTGAGCTGGGTCCCCCTGCCCCTTGTGCTTTTAACAATGGAGATTGGCAGCGGGATTTCAGACAGGCAATCCAGGGTAGAGTCAATGGAGCCACCATCGACAATGATCACCTCAAAATCAACCCCCTTTTGCATAACCAATGACTGCAAAGCTGCGGGTAGTTCTACCGCTTCGTTTAAAACCGGGATAACAATACTAAGCTCAAAATTTTTCATTGTTTTTATCAGATGATTTGCCCGTTAACCGTTGTTGTGCTATCGTTTACCCAGAAGGAGAGCTAGCAATGTCCAGAAAAAAAGTGCTGCTTGTTGATGATGTCCAACTGCTTCTAGAGCTTGAAAAGACCTTCCTGAAAGGGCTCCCGGTTGATGTTATCGAGGCGCATAACGGTGCAGAGGCCATCGAGCTGGTCCACAAAGAGCGCCCTGACCTTGTTTATCTTGATCTTAACATGCCGGTCATGGACGGCCCGACCTGTTGCAGGATTCTCAAGGGGGACCCCCAGACCAAAGGGATTCCGATTATCATGGTAACCACTGCCGGGAAGCTGGAGGATGAGCTGCAGTGCCGCTCGGCAGGCTGCGATGATTACATCACAAAACCGATCAACGGCAAACTGTTCCTGGACAAAGGCCGGCAATGCATTGCTGATTTTGAACGAAGAAAACGCCGCTTCAGTTTTACCACTGATGTCGAATTCCTTAAAGGCGGGGAGTCACATTTCGGAGTAACCGCCGATATCAGCCGTGGTGGTCTTTATATTGCCGTTCCAACCAGCAATATTCCTGAAGATCCGGTTGATCTTGCCTTCAAGCTGCCACTGAATGGCAACAATATCCTGGTTGCAGCCCGCGGACGGGTCGCATGGCACAACCGGTCAGATAACCCGCTCAAGCCAAACTACCCTACCGGTGTCGGCATCGAATTTGTTGATATCGATCCGGAGATAGTCAAGCAGCTCGAACACTTCTTTGAAGAGGCGCTGAAGGACAAATAACCGTCAGCCGAAAAGCGCAGCGGTCTGTCAACGCAACCGCACCTCAATCCTGTTATCGTAAAAAGTGCTCCCCCCGGCCTGATCAGTCAGCCGCTGTGAAACCAGGGCGTTAACTGTCCTGTCACCCGGTGCAAATTCGATCCACCAGACCCCTTCCGCCACCGCCACCCCGGGCGGGACGTTGTCCGAAATCTCCAGAATGAAATCAACCTCACCGAGACGGTTAAAAGCGGTAACCATACTGCCGTCTGCCAGCCCGCGTCTGGCTGCATCCTGCGGACTCAGCAGCAGCTTCATCCCCTGCTGTTTGGCGCGCAAATCGTCACGTTCATAGAACGAAGCATTGAGAGAATGCCGCGATGGCGCCGTCATCAACCGCATTGAGCCGTCCTCAGCCTCTTCGTGGGTTGGCAGGAACCGTGGCAGCGGCTCGTTCTCAGCCGGGTTGAAAATCTCGATTTTCCCGGAAGCGGTCAGAAACCGGCTCACATCTGTGGCAACATTGAGGCGTACCGCCCTGCCTTCAGCCAGCCTGTGCGGATCACTGTCACTTCGCATGGCAGCAGGTATCGACAGCAGATGATCGATGAGTTGATCGGCGCTCTGCCGGAAGAACGGTTCGTCAAAAGCCATCGCCTCGGCCAGCAGCGCGAAGGTATCCCAGTTGGAACGGCTCTCGCCAACCGGCGGGATCACCCCCTTGACCCGCTGGAAAAAGTAGGTGCCGTAGGCGCGATAGATGTCGGTGTGCTCCAGAGAAGAAGTTGCCGGCAGGACAATGTCGGCATACCTGGCCGTATCTGTCATGAAGCGCTCGTGCACTACCGTGAAGATATCGTCCCGCATGAGCCCCCTGATGACGGCATTCTGGTCCGGGGTCACGGCTGCAGGATTGCTGTGGTAGACATACAGGGACATGACCGGCAGTCCGGCACTGCTGTTCAGGGAATCGCCAAGGCAGTTCATGTTAATGATCCGCGTCGGCCTTGTCATGAAGTCCTCACGTGTCACCTCCCCCATGGCAAAGGCGCCGCCGGTGGCGGTATCGGGGAAGCAGCCGGCGCCAGACTTGCCGTAGGCACCGACAAGAGCCGGGAGACAGGCAATGGTGCGCACGGTCATGGCACCATTGCCGTAGCGTGACAGGCCGCTGCCAAGTCTTATAAACGGGGCCTTTGCCCCGGCATAGGCAGCTGCCAGCTCTTCAATGATTCCGGCCGGGACAGAAGTAAGCCTGCTGACAGTTTCCGGATCGTAGCCGGGCAGGATTTTCGCAGTCAGGTCATCGAAACCCTGGACCTTCCCCTTGATGAACTCCAGGTCGCACAGGCCGTCCCGGACCATAACATGCATGATGGCCAGGGCCAGGGCGCCGTCGCTGCCGGGGCGGATGAGCACCACACTGTCTGCTGCCGCTGCCGTAGGGGTTCTGTAGGTGTCGATCAACCAGACCCTTGCCCCCTTTCTTCTGGCTTCGGTAACGCCATGCATGAAGTGGACAGAGGTTGCCGCAGCATTAATCCCCCAAAGGATCACCAGGTCGCTCTTGGCCACTTCATCAGGGTCAATTGAGGGGGTCTCCCCCATGACCGCCCGCCAGCCTGCGCTCTTTGCCGGAGAGCAGATTGTCCGGTCAAGGCGGGAGGCGCCCAGCCTGTGGAAGAAGGGGTGCCCGCTGTTGCGCTGCACCAGCCCCATGGTGCCGGCATAGGAGTACGGCAGGATTGCCTCTGCTCCATGGGAGGCAATGATTTCACGCCAGCGTGCGGCAATCCGCCCGGCCGCCTCCTGCCACGATATCGGTACAAAAACACCGCTCCCCTTGGGACCACTGCGCAACAGCGGCGTCAACAGGCGCCTTTCAGAGTGTACGGTGCGCTCATAATGCTGCATCTTGGCACAGAGAAATCCCTTGGTGAAGGGGTGGTCCGGATCACCGGAGACCTTGACGGCTTTGCCGGCAGCCGTTTCAACAAGGAGGCCGCAGGTGTCAGGGCAGTCATAGGGGCAGACAGAGCGAAGGATGTTATCCATGGTGACCTCACGCGGGAAATTATTTCTGTCTCAACAGCTGCAAGCCAGCTTCATCAACCTGGCGGCATTTTATCCTGAAGAGGCAGGAGATACAACGCTTTAACTGACGATTGTTTTTGAACAGCCCTGTGGTATAGTGCAAAAAATCGGAGGAAGTCATGCACAGAAAAGTCTCTGGAATCCTGGTTTCACTTTTTGCGGCGTTTTTATTCTCAGGCAATGCAGATGCAGAAGTTGTCAAGGGGAGAGTCAGGGCAGTAGCCGGCGAAGCCGAAGCATTCACCCTCAAGACCGACGCAGAAACACCGCTTTTCCTCCAGTGGAACAGCAAGACAGCCTGGAAAAATTTTGACAAAAAGGGGGCAATCAGGATCAACGACCCTCTCCTGGTAGACCTCGGCAGCAAGCATGAAAACCATGTTGCCGTGACTGTTGAGCGGGTCAAAGCTACCATACCGGAGGGCATTGGCAGCATAACCGTTGCAGAACTTGACCAACTGCTGCAGGCAGCCAAGGGGACTCTCCCCGTCATTGCCGATGCCAGACCGACAGAATATTTTGAAGCCGGTCACATCAAAGGCGCTGTCTCCGTGCCCTTTGGCAGGCTTGAGAAGAGAATCTTCACCATCCTGCCCCCGGACAAAATGCAGCCGATAATTTTCTACGACGAGGGCGCCGGCTGGGGAGAAGCCCCAAAGGCGGCAACCATTGCCCGCAAGGCAGGCCATAAGAACATCCGGATCCTTGCCGGCGGTCTGACGGCATGGAGCGAGGCAGGCCGCTTCCCGGCCGCCTCCAGCGGGTTCATCAGGAAAGCCAAACCGGCTGTTATTGACCTCAGCTCCTTTTATGTCGCCACCAAGGGGCATATTGAAGGTGCGGCCAACATCTCCCTTGACCAGTTGAAGGAGAAGCAGGAGTCCTTCCCCCTTGAAAAGCATCTCCCCCTGGTGCTTTACGGTGAGAACGACAGCGATGTCCTTCAGGGGGGGGAGATCATCAGGAAATGGGGTTACAGTAACATCTCAATTCTCTATGGCGGCACCAGGGAGTGGCAGGCCAATGCCGAAGTACTGGAAAGCGGACCGCCGATTGAAGTGATTTCAACAGCATCTGCCAGCCATGGCGGAGTCCTGCTGGCCAATGATTTTAAGCAGGCGCTCCACTCGCCGAAAATGGTGGAGATTGTAGATGTCCGCAGTGCCGCGGAGCAGAAAAGCTCCGGTTTCACGAAAGCCAAAAAAATCCCCCTGGCGACTCTGGCCAAAAGGATCAAGGAGCTGGACAGAGATAAAATCCAGGTGATTTTTGCCGCTGATGGCGAGCGCGCCGAGATGGCCTACAACCTGCTAAAAGCGAAAAACTTCAGGGCAAACTATTTTTCCGGCAAAGTGGAATTTGAACAGGACGGCAAGTACAAACTGCACTAAGCTTCCGGGACTGCCAGACAAAGCACCTTTTCACCCTGCCCGTCGCGGCGATAGACAAAGGTTATGGCGGTCGCTGCCGGCGGAAAGCCCTTTTGGGTGAAGTCCCGCATGAATCGGGCAGCAAAAACCCTGACCCGCTCCCCCCTGGGAAGGCCAAGCCTGGCGCCGATGTCCTGCAATGTTGCCGGGCTGGCTGAAGCCGCTCTGTCGTTGTCCATAAATGACGGCAGCGAACTGCCCGGATAGCCTGCCAGGCAGTAGTCAAACCTCAAAGCATCCAGCAACTCCGTAGCAAGCTCCGGGAACAACCCCGTCAGCGCCCCTGCCAGCTGCTCGAACAGTGCGGCAAGCCTGCCGCCACCTGACCTGAGCGGCTGCTGCAACCGGGTAAAAAGGTCTGCGCCCACCCCTGCTGTAGAGAGCAGCGCCAGTGTGGTGCCGAAGCGGCCACTGTTATAGATCTCATCAAGCGCTTGCGAGCATCTCTCGATGCGGCCAATCTCCTCGAACGACAGCCACCGGCTCTGCAGAATCCGGTACGGCGGAAAGGGCGAATAGCAATAGCCCAGTTCCGCTGCCTTTCTGCGCAGCTCCGTCCCCTTGAGCATCTTCAGCGGCTCCACCTGGATATGGTGGGGTTCTGCCGCCAGCAGCCCGGCCAGGGACGCTGTAAACCCGGCAAAATCCTCCCCCGGCAGACCGGCCACCAGATCCAGATGCAGCGTAACCGCAGTCTCCTCTTTAAGCCGCCTCACATTGGCAAACAGCCGCTCCAGATCCGAGCTGCGCCCGACCGCCGCCAGAGTGTCCACGGCAGTTGACTGCACGCCGATCTCGAAGCGAAAGGTGTCAGGCGGCGCCTGGGCCAGCAGCTCGATATTGGCATCAGTAAGCAGGTCGGCGGCAATCTCGAAATGGAAGTGGCTGGTCCGGTTGTGGGCAAAGATGAACCGCCAGATCCGGTTGGCCCGCTCCGCATCGAAGTTGAAAGTCCGGTCAACCAGCTTGATGGTCGCCACACCCTGCTGCATCAGCTGCAACAGGTCGTTTTCAACCCGCGCCTCGAGAAAAGTGCGGACTGAATTTTCTGTCGATGACAGGCAGAAGGCGCAGGCAAAGGGGCAGCCGCGAGAGGTTTCCAGATAGACGAGCGGCTTGGAGCAGTCCACCAGCCCGGCGGTAAAGGGGGACGGCAGCTCGGCCAACCGGGCCGGTGCCCGCTCCGGAGTGCTTATGATCTCGTCGCCGCTTCTGAAAGTAATGCCGTCAATCGCCATGAGCCGGTCATCGGCGAGCGCCCCGTGCTCACTGGCAACCAGCGCCCGGAGCAGCTCAGCCATGGTGATCTCACCCTCGCCACGGACAACCAGGTCAATGTGCGGATTGGCCGTCAGCAGGGCGTGACAGCCGAATGAGACCTCCGGCCCGCCAAGGATGATGAACAGTGACGACCGGAGCAGTTTCAGTTCGGCTGCCAGCCGCAGCGTCAGCTCGATATTCCAGATATGGCAGGAGAAGGCCAGCACATCGGCATCTGCAGCCACAAGCCGCTCCAAGAGGGGCTCCGGCCGCTCATTGACCGTATATTCGCGGATAACGGTCGCCACTCCGGCAACACCGGCAAGGGAGGCGGCAAGGGCAGGGAGCGCCAGGGAGGCGTGGCTGTAGCGTGAATGCAGGGTTGTCAGCAGGAGTTTCATGGGGTGGATTATAGACCGTAAAGCGGACCGCGGCAAAGAAGAATTCAGAGCCGTTGCCTGCCAGCCCCCATCTGTGCTACTTTCTTCCTATGAAAAGAAAAACTCTGCCAAAACTCCTCTACGCCGATGCCAAAGGGAACATCTTCGACCACCCCCACCTGACCATGGCCGGCATGAGCGGCTCTGCAGCCGTGCTGCCTGAAAATGTGGAACTGATCCCGCTCCCCGAAGACAGCCGCCTCTTTACCATCCCCGACACCCCCCCCATTGCCTGGGACGACAAGGCGAAGGCATTCGTCACTGTAGCAACGGTGCGCCAGGGGCGGCGCGAGCAGCCGGTGCAGGCGGTCTCCGCCTTCATGGCCCCTGGCTGGATGCGGACCCTGCTGCCGGCCTGCGACTACGGCAAAAAGAGTGTGCAGCTGCCGCTCTGGTCATACACCGCTGTCGGCTGGGACGAGGCGAGCGAACAGTTCGTGGTGGCGGCCACCCGGGTCGATAAAAACGAAAACTGGCTGCCGAAAAACTACGATGACCGGCTGCTGGACCCGCTGGTCAGGAAGCTGCTCAAGGCCTTTCCGGATAACCGGCTGCTGGAGCAGCTCTCCCGCTGCGCCATCGACTACCACTGCTTTGCCGCCAAGAACCTCTTTTACCGCCGCTGGGAAGCACCGATCCCGACTTCGCCGGTATGCAACTCCCGCTGCCTCGGCTGCAGCAGCCTGCAGCCGTCCGACTGCTGCCCCTCCATCCACGACCGGATCGGCTTTGTCCCCACCCCGGAAGAGATTGTAGAGCTGATGCTCCCCCACCTGCAGGAGGCGCCGGAACCGATTGTCTCCTACGGCCAGGGGTGCGAGGGTGATCCAATCATGCAGGCCGACACCGTGGCCGAAGCGACCCGCCGTCTGAAGAACGGCGCCAATGGCCGCGGTACAGTCAACTTCAACTCCAACGGTTCCTTCCCCGACCGGGTGCGAATGCTCTGCGACGCCGGCATGGACTCCATGCGTTTCTCCATGAACTCGGTGCAGGAAGAGCTCTACAACCGCTACTACCGGCCGGTCAACTACCGCTTCAGCGACGTGGTCGAGTCGGTGAAAACCGCTAAGGAGCGCGGCCTCTTTACCATGATCAACTACCTGGTGTCACCCGGGGTGACCGACTCCCCGGCTGAAGTCGCGGCGCTGCTGCAGTTCCTCGGAAAAACCGGCGTCGACATGCTGCAGATGAGGAATCTCTCCATTGATCCGGATTTCTACAATCAAAGAATGGAGGTTTCGGCAGCAGGCATCGGCATGTACCGGCTGCTGGAGCGAATCAAAAAGGAGTTTCCCAAAGTCCAGTTCGGCTACTTCAACCGGACGAAGGAGAACTTTTTCCCGGATGGTTATGAAAAGGGGTGGCCGATCGGCTAGGATAATAAAAAGGGGTGCCAGTGAGCTCCCCCTTTTGTTTTGCTGATAAAGGCAGTTATTTTTCCGGTTATTCCTTCTTCTCGAAACTCCCCTTCTCCTGACACTGGGGACACTTCTGCGGCTTGCAGCGCCCCTCCTTGCTGAACCCGCATGATTTGCATTTCCACTCTGCCATAAAAGCCTCCTGTCCCGGTTTTAGTGTTTGTGGCCGCCGTGGCGCTCGCCACCGGCAGGCTGGTTGAAATTCTCCAGTTTGATCTCCCTGACTGCACCGAAGGTTGCCAGCGGCTGATCGTACTTCGTCTCATCCCCCACCACCATGATGGTCAGCGCCTCCGGATGGAGATATTTCCGCGAGACTCTCAGTATATCGTCAGCCGTGACTTTGGCAATATTGTCACGGAAGTTTTCCAGGTACCCCTTGGGATAGTCAAAATACTCGAGGCGCGCCTGCTGGCTGACAATGGAGTCGGCCCTGGTGAAGCCGAAGATGAAGGAGTTGATGATGGAATCCTTGGCAAGGCGAAGCTCTTCGTCTCTGACCTTCTCTTTGGTCATCCCGGCAATGATATCCTTCATCAGGGTGATTGCCTTGGCTGTGGAGGCTGACTTGGTCTCGGTCTCGGCGGTAAAGGTGCCGGGGAAGCCCCGGCCGCTGTCAAAACGCCTGCCGGCATGGTAAGCCAGCCCCTGGTTGGACCTGACCTCCTGCATCAGCCGGGAGGTGAAGCCGCCGCCAAGAATGTAATCCATCACCCGGACGGCATACTGGTCCGGATTACTCTTCTCCAGCCCGAGATGCCCCATCTTCACCACAGACTGGCTCACCTGCTTCTGCGCCTTGAGTACCCGTTGCTGCGGCTTGCCATCCGGCTGGCCCACTTTGGCAAAGGGTTGCCCGGTTGAGCGCCACTGGCCGACCAGCCGGTTCAGTCTGGCCGTCACCGCCTTGCTGTCGAAATCGCCGCTGACGGCAATGATGATCCCGGCAGGATTCATGGACTGTTTGTAAAAAGCAATGATGTCGTCCCGGGTAATGCGGCTGATTGAGTCGATGGTTGCCATCCGGCCAAGGGGATGATTTTCATAAAGCGCCCGACGGTACTCACGAGCGGCAATCCCCTTGGGATCGTCGTTCTGTCTCCGAATGGCATCGATGGTGTTCTTTTTGGTCAGGTCAAGCCGCTGCTGATCGAAACGGGGGTGGAGCAGCACTTCGGCAAACAGCTCCAGCGACCGGTCCAGGTTCTTGGTGAGGGTAGACATGGAGACGCTGCCGTTCTCATCACTGATACCGGACTCCACTCCGGAAGCCATGAACTCCAGCTCGGCGTCCAGCGCATCGGGAGTGAGGCTTTCAGTGCCGCCGCTCCTGATCATGGCCCCGGCAATGCCGGCCAGGCCGGTCATCTCCGCCGGCTCATAGATGCCGCCGGTCCTGATGTAGGAGGTGATGCTGACCATGGGAAGTTCGTGATCTTCCAGCAGGTAAACGACAATACCGTTATCAAGTGTTGTCCGCTCACTATGCGGAATGGTGAACTTCAGTTCAGGGTAGGTAAGAGACCGCGGATCAACGATCTTTGAAGAGGCGGCGCAGCCGCCGCAGAGCGGCACTGCTACGGCAAGGGCAAGCAGATATCGGCGGATCATTTGGAAGCTACCTCCTGTCTGGTGATGAAGCCGACGATACGGTTCTCTTTCGTCAGATACTTTTTAGCCACCCGCTGGATATCGGCCGGTTTGACAGTAGCGACCTCTTTCCGGTGATCGATCAGGTAGCGCCAGCTGCCGGCGATGGCCTCGTACTCGGTAAGGTTCCTGGCCAGACCGCCAATGGAGAGCATCTGGCGGGCCTCTTCATACTCCAGCCGGTTGAGGACCTGCTGCAGCTCCTTTTCGGTGACCGGCTCGTTCTTGAGCCGTTCGATCTCCGCGTAGAGCGCCTCCTCCACCTCGGCCACGGTGTGCGGCTCACGGGGTGATGCCGAGACGATGAACAGGTTCGGGTAACGGTGGCCCGGGGCGGAGAACGCGCCGGCACCGGTGGCCAGCTGCTTTTCGACGACCACTTTCTTGTGGAGCCGCGATGTCCGGCCGTCGGAGAGGATCATGTTGATCACGTCAAACACCACCTCGTCGGGATGGGGCAGGGTCGGCTTGTGATAGCCGATCATCAGCTCGGCGCCGGCATCGCCGACCACCTCGATCCGTTTCTCCCCCTGCTGGGGCGGCTCTTCCACGGCAACAGGCGGCACCGGTGTTCCCGGGGGGATCTGCCCGAAATAGCGCTCCACCATGGCAATGGTTTTGTCCGGATCAATATCGCCGACAATGGCGATGATGGCATTGTTAGGGGCATAGTATTTTTTGAGGAACCTCTCGGCCTTGGTTCGGGTAAGATTCTCGATGTCAGACATCCAGCCGATGACCGGCTGCCCCTGGGGGTGGGCATTGAACGAGCTGGCCAGGAACGTCTCCCAGAGCTTCCCTTCCGGCTCGGCCTCATAGGAGCGGCGCCGCTCTTCCATGACCACGGAGCGCTCGGTGTAGAACTCCCGCAGCACGGCATTCTGCATCCGGTCCGACTCGATGGCTGCCCAGAGCTCCAGCTTGTTGGAGGGGAGGCTGATCAGGTAGGTGGTGCCGTCCTTGCTGGTGTAGGCGTTGTAGTTGGCCCCGCCATTGCGGTTGTAGACCTGGGCAAACTCCTCCTTGACCACATACTTGCCCGCCTCTTTCTCCAGGGCGACCAGTTCCTCCTCCAGCTTCTTCACCAGCGCCGGATCCCCCTTCTCGCGCCGCGCCTTCTCCAGCAGCAGCCGGTTGGCAACATCCTCTATCTTGTCCAGTTGCGGTTTCTCGGCGGCATAATCAGTAGTCCCAAGTGTCTTGGTCCCCTTGAAGAGCATATGCTCCAGCAGGTGGGCAATGCCCCGCTCATCACTCCGTTCATCGACAGCGCCGACCTTGAAGCGGATCCAGGCCGCAACCGTGGGGGAGGTGTGCCGCTCCACCATGAGCAGCTTCATGCCGTTGCCAAGGGTATGCTCGCGCACCCGGTCGGCCAGTCCGGCAGCATTGGCGGAAGCCGCTGTCGCCAGGAGAAACGCTGCAATCAGTAACCTCTTCATCTCTACACCTCTTTAAATTATAATTACTTCTGTTACTCTATACCAACAGCGGAGAGGCTGTAAACAGGTTTGCCTTTCAGCCGCCTGATATGCTACAACCACTGAAAATATTTACAAAGGAGCTAATCAATGAGCGAGCAGAATCCAAAAGTCCTGATGGAGACCTCCATGGGGAATATAACCATCGAACTTTTCAAGGAGAAGGCGCCCATCTCCGTAAGAAACTTCCTTGGCTACGTAGCTGACGGCTACTACGACGGTCTGATCTTTCACCGGGTGATCAACGGTTTCATGATCCAGGGTGGCGGCATGGATGAAAACATGCAGCCGAAGAAAACCAAGTTCGCCATCAAGAACGAAGCCGCCAATGGCCTGAAGAATCTCAAGGGAACACTGGCCATGGCCAGGACTTCGGTTGTTGACAGCGCCACATCGCAGTTCTTCATCAATGTGGCCGACAACGCCTTCCTCGACTACAAGGGTAAGCGGCCGGAAGAGTTCGGCTATGCGGTCTTTGGCCAGGTTGTCGAGGGGATGGATATTGTTGAGGCGATCAAGGTAGTCAAAACCGGCAACAAGGCCGGTCATGCCGATGTGCCGGTTGAAACGATTTTCATCACCAAGGCGACCCTGCTGGCATAAACGCACAGAGTCGTTCGCAGCATTCAAAGGGTTGCAGCTCAAGGCTGCAGCCCTTTTCTTTTATCTGCCGGAGATGATCAGGAGATCGAGCAGCGGCCCCGGCACAATCCCGGCCAGCAGAATCAGCAGG
>VEOV01000043.1 GCA_012026855.1 Geobacter sp. | reverse complement strand
TCTCCAGCCAGAGCAAGCTGCTGCGCGTGCTTGAAAACCAGGAGTTCGAGAGGATCGGCGGCAACGCAACGATCAAGACCGATGTCCGGGTGATTGCCTCGACCAACAGCAGTCTTGAGGAAGCTGTCCGGGCAAGGCATTTCCGACTCGACCTTTATCACCGGCTGAAAGGGATCACCATAACCCTGCCACCTTTAAGGGAACGCAAGGAGGACATTCCAATTCTGGTTGAGCTGTTCTGCCGTACTTTTGCAACCAAATACGGCAAGCTGGTTCAGGGAGTATCGCAAAAAGCAATGGATCTTATCCTGCAATCGCGCTGGGAGGGGAATATCCGCGAACTGCGCAATGTTATCGGCTCAGCCGTGGCAGTGGCGGATGGAGACATCCTCCGGATAGAGGATTTTTACCGGGTCATGCCGGATTACAGTGATCAGTCCGGCACACCTGAAAATGACTACTATGCCTATTTTGTGCGGCTGCTGGAGCCGAAGGTAGCAATATTCCATCCCGACTCCATTGAAGGGCTTTATCAAAATGTCTGCAACGGCCTTGAAAAGGCCGCCGTTGAATTGGCGCTCAGAAAAAGCGGTCACAATCAGGTAATGGCAGCCAAGATGCTCGGCATTTCCAGAAACACCCTGCGCAACCGGATAGAGCGCTACGGCCTCGACAGTGAAGCTGTCATCATCTGACACGGCAGACAGCCCTTGTTCCAGCTGGTTCTGCCTTCAGTTTTTTTGCGGCATGAAGTCCTGTAGTTGCGCCAGCATCTTACTTCGTCCAGAACTGCAATCCAGCCGCAATATATTACCATGCCGCCTGCTGCCAAAGTTATCGCTTCCATACAATCCCTCCTGAGTGCTAATATTTTAAAGCTAGCACGCATAAGCGACACAATATGTCACAAAATCTGAGAGGTGCAGTACATGGGGAGTCGTTTCATGCAACCCCTGAGGATTGCCATTCAGTGGCTCTTCCTGCTTTTCACCGTCTGGCTCGGCGTCCGTTTCTGGCAGTTTGTCCTCCATTTCCGCAGTGGCGGCGTGACACCAGCCATTCAGCGCCCGGATGGGGTTGAAGCATTCCTGCCAATCGCAGCCCTGCTGGGCATTCGCGATTGGTTCCATACCGGCAGCATCAATGTGATTCATCCAGCCTCGGTTGTGATCCTGCTGACCGCAATAGCGCTGGCTTTTCTGCTGCGCCGCTCCTTCTGCTCATGGGTCTGCCCGATCGGCACGCTGGAGGAACTCCTCTGGAAAAGGGGCTTCAGCTTACTGAAACGCAACATCCGGCTGCCCAAATGGCTCGACATCATCCTGCGCAGCCCCAAATATCTTCTGCTCGCCTTTTTCATCTACTTCATCTTCCTGGCAATGCCACCGGACCAGGTAAGCTCGTTCATTGCCTCTGACTACAACAAAATAGCCGATGTCCGCCTGCTGGATTTTTTTCTCCGGCTCTCAGGCTGGCCACTGCTGTTTATCATCGCCACCCTGATTCTCTCGCTGCCGCTGCGCAACCCGTTCTGCCGCTTTCTCTGCCCATACGGCGCACTGCTGGGACTCTGCTCACTGTTATCACCGGTCAAAGTGACCCGCGACAGAGTGATCTGCATCTCCTGCGGCGTCTGCAGCCAGTACTGTCCGGCCTACATACCGGTTATGCAGAAAAAGCAGGTTAATTCGGCCGAATGCGTCGGCTGCTGGCGCTGCATCAGCCACTGCCGGGCAGAAGGGGCACTCTCCATGAAACTGGCCGGGGGGAGAATTGCCATAGCCGGCATCGTATTCGCTTCCCTGGTAGTTTTGATATTTCTTGGTGGCACCTTTGCAGGCAAACTTTCAGGTCACTGGAGAACTGCTGTAACTCCGGCAGAGTATGGTAGACTGCTGAAGTAATCCAACTGAAGGAGACCCACATGACAGAAGCAGCCACACCTCATCAATGGCGATTTTTTCGTGCAGGAGGCTTTGACCAGGTACTGCTTGAGTCCGGTGAAGACCTGAAACAGCTTGCGTCTCTGGACCAAAAGCTCTGGGTCGCCCTGAGTTGTCCGGTCAAAGGGGTACAGTTTAACCGGAAGACTCTGGAATTTGTCGACACCGATCGGGACGGCCAAGTCAGGGTACCGGAAATCCTGGCCGCCATCCAATGGTCTGCCGACCGGCTGCAATCCTTCGATATACTGGTTGAAGCGCCCAGTGCACTGCCACTGACAGCAATCGACCAATCAACCGAAGAGGGGCAAAGGACACTCACCTCGGCGCGAGAGATCCTGAAAAATCTCGGCAAGCCTGACGCCGACGCCATCAGTATCGATGACGTGATCGACATTGAAAAGATTTTTGCCGGTACCGGCTTTAACGGTGACGGGGGCATAACCACACTCTCTACGTCTGTCGAATGGCTGCAGGAGTGGATCACCCGCGGCATGGCTACCGTCGAAGCCGCCACCGACCGGAGTGGCGAACCTGGCATCACCGCCGACCAGGTCGCCGGATTCGACGCCGCAGCCAAAGCCTGGCAGGAATGGCGCAACAGCAGTAAAGCGCTACTTGCTGGCAGCACTCTGCCGGCTCTCGAAACAGCATGCCGGCTCTGGCAAACTCTCGCCCCGAAAATTCAGGACTATTTCATCCGCTGCCGACTGGCCGCCTTTGACGAAAGGGCAACAGTTGCCATGAACAGCCCGGAGGCCGACCTGCTGGTGCTCGGTGCCAAGGACCTGGCTGCTGCAAGTGACGAAGTCGCCGCCCTGCCCCTTTCCCTGGTTACGCCGGCCGCAGTCCTTGACCTCACCGCCGGCATCAACCCTTCATGGCAGGCTGACTTCAGCCGGTTCGAACAGCTGGTTGTCGGGCCGCTGCTGAGCACCGGCAACAGGGTTACGGCACCCCAGTGGGAAGAACTCAAAACCTTGATGGCGCCCCTGTCAGAATGGTGGTCCAGCTACCAGGAGTCGGCGGTCAGCGCTTTCGGTGCCGACCTGCTGACAGAATGGCATGAAAAAGAAGTAGCCGGAAAATTGACCGGCCTGATCGACCGGGACCTGGAACTGAGCGGCGCTGCCGAAGCGATCAGCGAAGCCGAAACCCTGGTCCATTACGTCCGCTACCTCTACCCCCTCCTCAACAACTTCGTGGCGTTCCGCGATTTCTACACCAAGAAAGGAATCGGCATCTTCCAGTGCGGCACCCTCTATCTCGACGGCCGCAGTTGCGAGCTCTGCGTGACAGTTACCGATCCGGCCAGACATGCCACGCTGGCCACCTTGAGCCGGCTCTACCTGGTTTACTGCGACTGCATCCGCCGGGGTGGTACCGAAAAAATGACCATAGCCGCCGCGATTACCAATGGCGATTCGGACCAGATTATCGTCGGTCGCAACGGGCTGTTTTACGATCAGGACGGCAACGACTGGGATGCAACGATCGTCCGGATCATCGACCATCCAATCAGCCTACGCCAGGCATTCTGGTCGCCGTACAAGAAGGTCGGCCGGATGGTGGGCGAGCAGTTGCAGAAACTGGCCTCCGCCCGATCCAAAACAGCGGAAGATAAGACCTTTGCAGGAACCATGAAGGTCATCGAAACAAAACCCGACGCCAAGCCCGCAGCGCCGTCTGCCCCGCCGCCCGCACCGCAGCCGATGTTTGACGTCGGCAAGTACGTTGGCATCTTTGCCGCCATCGGTCTGGCCCTGGGGGCTCTGGGGAGTGCCGTGGCCACCACCATCGCCAGCTTTATGAAGTTGCAGTGGTGGCAGATGCCTCTGGCAATCGCCGGCGTCATGCTGCTGGTATCCGGACCGGCCATGCTGCTTGCCTGGCTCAAACTACGCCAGCGCAACCTTGGCCCGCTCCTGGACGCCAACGGCTGGGCGATCAATGCCCGGGCAAAACTTAACATCCCCTTCGGGGCATCACTCACTTCGCTGCCGAAACTCCCTGAAGGGTCACGACAGCTGCTGGCCGATCCGTTTGCCGAAAAAAAACGGCCATGGAAAAGCATCTTGCTGATTCTGATTCTACTGGCAGTGGGGATTTTTATCTGGATCAGGAATTGAGAGAAGTCGGACTCGGCTTAAAAATAAACCCCGTCTGAAAGATGTTCAGGCGGGGTTTTCAGCAAAAAAAAGACCGCATCCAAAGATGCGGTCTTTTTTATTCACTGCGAGAAACTGATTACTTTGCAGCAGGAGCAGCTTCTTCGGCTTTCTTCTCAGCTTTTTTTGCTTTTTTTGCTTTTTTTGCTTTCTTTGCAGGCTTAGCATCTTCTTTCTTCTCAGCAGCAGGAGCAGCAGCAGCAGGAGCAGCAGCAGGAGCAGCAGTTTTAGCAGGCTCAGCAGCAAAACATACGGAAGCGAAAGCAACAGCAACGATAGCGGCAAGTACTTGTTTCATTTTCTTTCTCCTTTTATTGGGTGATGCATGATTTGATGTTTTCTTTAAAGCACACGCCGTGCCAAAACGAGTAATTATTTTCAAGCTACTAGAATTCAAGTGTTTTTTATATTTGACGAATGACAATCGAGTAAAACCATCGGAATCTGCGACTGATATAAGACAGCGATTACCTCATTTGCGGTAGAGTCGTTTTCTGAGTGCTTGCCTCATTCTGCCAGAACTGTTACTATGAATCTGCCGTGGCGCCAACGCCATGGTTTTTTTATTTATCTGCATCCAAGGAGCATATTTCAGTGATTGACAGATCGCTACTGCATATTGAAAAACCTGCCAGATATATGGGTGGAGAGATGGGGAGCATCACCAAAAGCTCTCCCGAGGTCACCTTTGTACTGGCATTTCCGGATGTTTATGAAATCGGGATGAGCCACCTGGGCTTCCAGATACTGTATGACATACTTAATCAACCAGAGTGGCTGGCTGCCGAGCGGGTCTATACCCCCTGGCCCGACCGGGAGGAACAGCTCCGGAGTACAGGCGCCGGACTTGCCACCCTGGAAAACACCACCCCCATTGGCACAGCCGACATTCTCGGTTTCACCCTGCAGCATGAACTGTCATACACAAACATCCTCAATATGCTGCAACTCGGAGGCATCCCGCTACTGGCTGCCGAGCGTGATGCAGGCTTTCCCCTGGTAATCGGCGGCGGTCCGTGCGCCTATAATCCGGAGCCGCTGGCTGACTTCTTCGATGCCTTCCTGATCGGCGATGGCGAAGAGGCGGTTCTTGAAATAGCTGCCCAGTACCGGCTCTGGAAGAGTGCCAACAAACCTAAAGACAGCCTGCTGGCCGCACTGGCGACAATTCCCGGGGTATACATCCCTGCTTATTTTTCAGCCAGCTATCATGACGACGGCAGAATCGAAAAGATTATCCCGCTGGCCGGCATCAACAGCGTCAAACGGCGCTTTCTGAGTGATCTGGGAGCCGCCCCCTATCCGACCTCCCCGGTAATTCCCTTCCTGAAAGCCGTACACGACCGGGTCAGCATGGAGATTGGCCGGGGCTGCACCAGGGGCTGCCGTTTCTGTCAGGCTGGCTATATCTACCGGCCTGTCAGGGAACGCACTCCGGAAGAGATTCTCTCCGCCATCGACGCCACCCTTGAAGCCACCGGCTATGACGAAGTCTCACTCCTCTCCCTTGCTACAGGTGATTACGGCTGCCTGACCCCGCTCCTCAAGGAGCTGATGCAGCGCTATGCCGAGAGCCGTGTGGCAATCTCCTTCCCGTCACTGCGGGTCGGGACGCTGGACGGAGAACTGCTGGAAGAGGTGAAGAAAGTCCGCAAAACCGGCCTGACCCTGGCGCCGGAAGCCGGCACCGAGCGGCTGCGGAGCATTGTCAACAAGGGGATCACCCAGGAGGCGCTGCTGGCTGCCGCCAAATCCGCCTACGGCGCCGGCTGGCGCCTGATAAAGCTCTACTTCATGATCGGCCTGCCGACCGAAACCATGGAGGACATTGAGGGGATCATCGAGCTGTCCCGCCTGGTAAAACGCGAGGGCAAGCTTTCCGGCAACGGCGGCGAGGTCAATGTCTCCGTCTCCAGCTTTGTTCCCAAAGCCCACACCCCGTTCCAGTGGGAACCCCAGATCAGTTACGAGGAGATCCTGACGAAACAGGAGTTTTTGCGCCTTGAACTGAAAAAGAAGAAACTCAATTTCAAGTGGCACGATGCGCCGCTGTCGGTCATTGAAGGGGTTTTCGCCCGCGGCGACCGGAGACTCGGCAGGGTCCTGCAGGAGGCCGTGAAACTTGGCTGCCGCTTCGACAGCTGGGGGGACCATTTCCGTTTCCAGAAGTGGCTGCAGGCTTTTGCCAATGCGGATATTGACCCGAGGTTTTACCTGCGCCAGCGCGAACTGGATGAAATCCTGCCCTGGGACCATCTAGACTCGGGAGTCAGCCGCCAGTTCCTGCTGGCTGAACGTCAGAAGGCTTTTGCCGGCGAATTCACCCCTGACTGCCGCAGCGGCTGCACCGCCTGCGGTGTCTGCGACTTCAAGACAGTCAGGATGAATCTTGCCGATAAACCCGAAGAACTGACGGCAGCTCAACCACGACATGAAGCGGCTGCCCAGGACTTTGACAGGATCAGGGTAAGATACTCCAAGACCGGCCGGATGATTTTCCTCAGCCACCTGGAACTTATCAACCTGTTCACCCGGGCGATCAAGCGTGCCGGAGTACCGGTAAAATTTTCTCAAGGATTTCATCCACATCCGAAATTCTCGTTTGCAACGGCCCTCTCAGTCGGTGTAGAATCAGCCGCCGAATATCTTGATATCGAGATTGATGCTAATTTCGGCGCCGAGCGCCTCATGGCAGCACTTAATAGTGTTCTGCCCCAAGGGATTGCGATCATGGCGGCCCAATCGATTCCGGCCAAGAGCCCGTCGCTCTCCGCCATCACCGAGCTGGTCAGCTACCGGGTCACCCTGCCTGAAGCCCGGGCTGATCTGGCGCAACGGGTAGAGACCTTTCTGGCGCTGGACAGCTGCCCGTTCAGCCGGACAAAAAAACATGGCGTTCAGGAGTATGACCTGCGCCACGAACTCCACAGCCTGAGCTCCACGGCAGACTCCCTGACCATGGAGATCGGCCGCGGCAAGCCGCTGGAATTCGCTGCGGCGATCACCGGGCTGGCACCGGAGACCCTCAAGGGCTCCCGGATTGAAAAGCTCGAAGTAATTTTTAAAGATTTGTCTTTGTAGTTATATAAATTGAAAGTGAAGGGATGTGGATTTTTCGGTCTGGCAAGGCTGTCAAGGGTAAGCGCGGAGACATAGCAGCGCTATGTCGCACAAGTGAACCCGCAGACTTACGCCGCCAGGGCGTAAAAGCCCCATCCCCCGGGAGCTGGTATGGCTAATGAGTTGGTGATCAATACAACCTCCCACGAAACCCGCGTCGCCCTGATCGAGAACGGCACCATTGCCGAGCTCTACATCGAGCGGACCAAGGTTAAAGGGATAGTCGGCAACATCTACAAGGGGCGGGTCGTGCGCGTCCTCCCCGGCATGCAGGCGGCCTTTGTCGACATCGGCCTTGAAAAGGCGGCGTTTCTCTATGTTGCCGATGTCTATGACCCTCTGGAAGAGTTTGAATCCTTCATGGAGCGAAGCGGCAACGGTGACGTGCCGACAGACGGGGATGGGCCGGAAATGCACCCCATGCACCCCATCGAGGACCTGCTGCAGGAGGGCCAGGAGCTACTGGTACAGATTTCCAAAGAGCCGATCGGCACCAAGGGGGCGCGCATCACGGCCCACATCTCCCTGCCCGGCAGGCATCTGGTCTATATGCCGACGGTCGATCATGTGGGGATCTCCCGGCGGATCGAAGACGAAGAGGAGCGGGAGCGGCTCAAGGAGATTGTTGACCGGATCAAGCCTGTGGGGAGCGGCTTTATCGTCAGGACAGTATCGGAAGGGAAGAGCGAGGAAGACCTGCAGAGCGACATGAAGTACCTGATCAAGCTCTGGGAGGAGATTGCCAAGCGTAAGGACAAAGGGAGCCCTCCGCTCCTGATTCACTCCGATCTGGACATGACCCAGAAGGTTGTCCGGGACATTCTCACCGAATCGGTTGACCGGATCGTTGTCGACTCCAAGCCGGAGTATGACCGGATCGTCCAGTTCATCACCACCTTCATGCCGAAGATGAAGTACTCCATTGAGCTCTACGATGAAGAGGAGCCGATGTTCGATCACTACGGCCTGGAGGTGGAGATCAGCCGTGCCCTTGGCCGCAAGGTCTGGCTGAAGAGCGGCGGCTACATCATCATCGAGCAGACTGAGGCGCTTACCGCCATCGACGTCAACACCGGCCGCTACGTGGGGAAGCACAATCTGGAGGACACCATCCTCAAGACCAATCTGGAAGCGGTCAAGGAGATCGCCTACCAGCTCCGCCTGCGCAACATTGGCGGCATCATCATCATCGATTTCATCGACATGGAGAAAGAGGTCAACCGGGAAAAGGTCTACGGTGCCCTGGAAGAAGCCCTCAAGGCTGACAAATCTAAAACCAATATCCTGAAGATCTCCGAACTCGGTCTGGTGGAGATGACCAGAAAAAGGGTACGGGAGAGCATGGGGCGGATGATGTGCGAACCCTGCCCCTATTGCGAGGGACGTGGCTACGTCAAGTCCAAGACCACGGTCTGCTACGAGATCTTTCGGGAGCTACGCCGGGAGATGCTTGACATCAGAGGCACCAAGGCTACCCTTACCGTACACCCCCAGGTGGCCGACCTGCTCTACGATGAGGAGCGGCGCGGCCTGGAAGAGCTGGAGAAGAAGTTCAAAAAACGAATTACCGTCAGGGCTAAACCGGGATTTCATCAAGAGCAATTTGAGATAGCGATCATCTAGGAAGACTTTGTTTCAGAGGAGGAAACTGTTTATGATCTTTGCTGCCAAACTGTCGGAAGTGCCGAATTTTGGCAAAAATGTGGTTACCGTCAATGGACTGGAACTGGTGCTCATCAATATCAAAGGCGAAATCTTTGCCTGCGAGAACGAATGTCCCCACCAGGGGAGTCCGATGCAGGCCGGCATTGTCAAGGACGGTCATCTCTCCTGCCCGCGTCATGGCTACCGTTTCAACCTAAAAACCGGCAGCTGCCTCGACAATCCAGACTTCACCCTGAAGGTGTTCACGGCTAAAGTTGAAGGGGACGATATCATGGTAGAAATCGGTTAAATATTATTCTTGACTTGATTGTCTGAATCGGGTTATTTTTCCAAGCTCTGTAAAAATTTATCGTAAAGGTGGTGAGCAGGTCTATGTACGCAGTAATTAGAACCGGAGGGAAGCAATATAAAGTTTCCGTGGGCGACTTTCTGAAAGTCGAAAAACTTGAAGGCGCAGTGGGTGATGCCATTACGCTGGAAGATATCCTGATGGTTGGCGGCGACACGGTTAAAATCGGAACACCGGTAGTGCCCAGCGCCTCTGTAGTCGGCAAAATTGTCGAGCAGGGGAAAGACAAGAAGATTCTCGTCTTCAAGTCCAAGCGCCGGAAAAATTCCCGGAAACTTAACGGGCACCGCCAACTCAGGACTGTCCTCAAGATAGAAGCTATCAACGCATAATTCGGTTACTGACAGCAGTTATTGTCAAAAGTTTGGAGGTTTACTCAAATGGCACACAAGAAAGGGGTCGGGAGCTCAAGAAACGGCCGTGATTCAGACGGTCAGCGCCTCGGCTGCAAAAAATTCGGTGGTGAAACAGTAAAAGCCGGTAATATCATCTACCGTCAACGTGGCACATCCATCCACCCCGGCAACAACGTCGG
>VEOV01000161.1 GCA_012026855.1 Geobacter sp. | reverse complement strand
CAGCTTGTAAGGCTGGCGCTCTCCCAGCTGAGCTATTCACCCTAGTTTTTTAAATGGCGGGGCAGACGGGGCTCGAACCCGCGACCTCTGGCGTGACAGGCCAGCACTCTAACCGACTGAGCTACTACCCCTTGCAAAGTACTGCGCTGAAAGGAATCCAATTTATACAAAATGCCCGGCTTCCTGTCAAGCATATTTTAGATTTTTTTTCAGTGGGTAATTATCCCTGCAGAATCGATGTCATCAGCTCCGCCTAACGTAGTGGAAATACTGACCGGCTCAATAGCCAGGGTTCTGGAGAGGACATCATCCATATGCTCAACCGCAACTATCTCCAGCTGATCGACAATCTCATGGCTGACTTCAGCCACATCTCTCAAGTTCTTGTGTGGCAGCAATACGGTCCTGACCCCGGAACGGAGCGCTGCCATCAGCTTCTCCTTCAAACCACCAATGGGGAGCACTCGCCCTTGCAGAGAAATCTCACCGGTCATGGCAATGGTTGTATCAACACTACGGGACAGCAGCGCGGAGGTGAGCGCTGTAGCCATGGTAATTCCGGCTGATGGTCCATCCTTTGGGATTGCCCCTTCAGGCACATGAATATGGATATCCACTGACTGGTAGAAATCCTTCTCCAACCCAAGAATAGAAGCTCTGGAGCGGACATAGGTCATGGCTGCCTGGGCCGATTCGTTCATCACCTCGCCCAGCTTGCCTGTGATGGTCAACTTTCCCTTGCCGGGAACAACAGAAACCTCCACCTGGAGGATATCTCCGCCCGATTCAGTCCAGGCCAGACCGTTGACAACTCCGGCAAGCACCTTGGGACGCACATTTTCATTAAGGAACTTCTCGGCGCCCAGCAGTTCGATTACATCCACCGGCTCAACGGTATGGTTCCAACGCTCACCCTTCACTTTCTTGTGGGCAATCTTGCGACAGATGGAGGCAATCTGCCGCTCCAACCCTCTGACGCCAGGTTCACGGGTGTAACTGGAGATCATTTTGTGAATGGCACCATCGCTGAAACGAAGCAAGGAGGCAGACAAGCCGCTCTCCTTGAGCTGCTTGGGAATCAGGTAGTTGCGGGCGATTTCGGTCTTCTCCAGGTCAGTATAACCCTCGAGGCGGATGATCTCCATCCTGTCCAGCAAAGGTCTCGGGATGGAATGGGCAGAATTGGCCGTAGCCAGAAACATCACCCTGGACAGGTCATAATCAAGATCCAGGAAGTGGTCGTTGAAGCGGTTGTTCTGCTCCGGATCCAGTACCTCCAGCAGTGCCGAGGCGGGGTCGCCGCGGAAGTCGGAGGAGAGCTTGTCAATTTCATCAAGCAGAAAGAGCGGGTTACTGACCCCAACCTTCTTCAGGTTCAGCAACACCTTGCCTGGCATGGCTCCGATATAGGTACGGCGATGGCCGCGAATCTCGGCTTCGTCCCGCACCCCGCCCAGGGACATCTTGACGAACTTTCTGGAGGTTGCCCTGGCAATGGATCTGGCCAGTGAAGTTTTCCCTACCCCGGGCGGCCCAACCAGGCAGAGAATCGGCCCCTTGGGCTGCTTCACCAGGGTCTGCACGGCAAGATGCTCCAGAATCCTTATCTTGATCTTTTCCAAGCCGTAATGATCCTCATCCATCACCTGGGCAGCCTTGTTGATATCCTTGCTGGTGCGGCTGACTTCACCCCAGGGAAGATCAACTATGGTATCCAGATAATTCCTGATGACAGAGGCTTCAGCTGATAACGGTGACATCAGTTTCAGTTTTTTCAGCTCGGCCATGGCCTTTGTCTGAGCCTCTAGCGGAAGCTTTTTAGCCTTTATCCTGGCCTCAAGATCATTAAACTCCTCGGCAGATTCATCTTTCTTGCCAAGCTCTTTCTGAATGATCTTCAGTTGCTCGTTGAGATAATATTCCTTGTGATTCTTCTCCATCTTCTTCTTGACCCGGTCCTTGATCTTCTGATCAAGCTGATGGATATCAGACTCACAGACAATCACCGAGAGAAGCGTCTCCAGACGATCTTTCACGTTGAAAGTCGACAAGATATTCTGCTTGTCTTCAAGTTTTGGATTAAGTTGGGCAGCGATGGTATCAACCAGCAGATCGGCAGAGGTAATCTTGGCAATACCACCAAGCGCCTCCTGTGGCATGCTGTTTTTGGTCTCACTGTGGAAAGCGGAGAACTGGCTGACAACCTCAGCCATGAGGGCCTTGATCTCAGGGGAAGGTTCTGACAGCTCATCCGTATGAATCTCAACCTTTACCCGGTAATAGTCACCGTTATGCTCAAATTCAGTAATGATGCCGCGGGACTTTCCCTCAACCAACACCTTGACATTGCCATTGGGCAGCCTGAGGAGCTGCACTACCTGGCAGAGCGTGCCGGCTGAGTAGATATCGTCAGGAGCAGGCTCTTCGGTCTTGGAGTTTCTCTGCGCCGCCAGGAAAATATGCCTGCCGGAGCTCATGGCTGCCTCCAGGGCTGCAGTGGAGGTGGATCTGCCGATAAAAAGCGGCATCACCATGCCGGGGAAAATTACTATGTCCCTCAAAGGCAAAAGAGGAAACAGTTTCTGTCCCCTCTCAGCGTCAATCTCGTAAATATCTTCACTATTCATACAAATCCTATGCTGTTTCGGCTATCGCCTCGTAAACCACTATCGGCTTTTCCTTACGAACAATGACATCTTCGCTGATAACAACTTCCTTAACCATGGACTGTGACGGAATCTCGTACATGATGTCCAGCATGGTGCTTTCCAGAATCGATCTCAAGCCCCGGGCACCGGTATTGCGCTTGAGCGCCTCCCTGGCGATTGCCGACAGAGAGCCGTCGGTAAACTTCAGTTTGACATGCTCCATCTCGAAGAGCTTCTGATATTGCTTCACCAGGGAGTTCTTCGGCTCCTTGAGAATCTGCACCATAGCCTCTTCGTTAAGCTCATTCAAAGTGGCCAGCACCGGCAGTCGGCCGATGAACTCGGGAATGAAGCCGTATTTAAGCAGGTCTTCAGGGGTGACTTCGCTGAGCAGTTCACCGGCCTTCTTCTCCACCTTCTGTTTGATATCAGCCCCGAAACCGAGAGTCTTGACACCGATGCGCTGCTGGATAACGCTTTCAAGGCCACCGAACGCGCCGCTGCAGATGAAGAGGATATTGGTGGTATCAACCTTGAGGAACTCCTGTTGCGGATGCTTGCGACCACCTTTAGGAGGGACGCTGGCAATGGTGCCCTCAATAATTTTCAACAAAGCCTGCTGCACCCCTTCACCGGAGACATCGCGGGTTATGGAAGGTGAATCGGTCTTGCGGGCAATCTTGTCGATCTCGTCAATGTAGATGATCCCTTTCTGGGCACGCTCAACATCATAATCAGCAGCCTGGAGCAGGCTGAGAATGATGTTTTCAACATCTTCACCAACATAACCGGCTTCGGTCAGATTGGTAGCGTCGGCTACGGCAAACGGCACCTTGAGAATCCTGGCAAGGGTCTGGGCCAGCAGGGTCTTGCCTGAACCGGTGGGACCGAGCAGGAGAATATTACTCTTCTGCATCTCAACATCAGAGGGTTTCCCCATATGCTCGATTCGCTTGTAGTGATTGTAAACAGCCACGGCAAGGGTCTTCTTGGCCCGCATCTGACCGATGACGTAATCATCGAGCACATCGCTGATTTCCTTCGGCTTGGGGAGGCGGTTGACATCAGGGCCAGCCTTTTCTTCCAGACGGCGCTCCTCCGCAATGATGTCATTGCAGAGATCAATACACTCGTCACAGATGTAGACGGTCGGTCCGGCTATGAGCTTCTTAACCTCTTCCTGCCCCTTGCCGCAGAAAGAGCAGACCAGTGCATCTGTCCTGTCGTCACGCTTGCTCATGTAGTCGCTCCTGTTTGAGGATTACGGGTAAGCACAGTATCAATTATGCCGTAAGCGCAGGCATCAGCGCTAGACATAAAATAATCACGGTCAGTATCATTTTCAACCTTTTCAAAAGGCTGGCCGGTATGACGCGCCAGCAGCTCATTGAGCTGCTTCTTCATGCCCAGGATCTCCTTGGCATGAATGCTGATATCCGTGGCCTGTCCCTGAAAACCGCCCAGGGGTTGATGTATCATGATACGGGAGTGGTTAAGAGAGAATCTTTTCCCCTTTTCACCACCGGCAAGCAACACGGCTCCCATGGAAGCGGCCTGCCCTACACAGATGGTTGATACATGGGGACGGATATACTGCATGGTATCGTAGATTGCCATTCCCGATGTCACCACCCCACCCGGAGAGTTTATGTAGAGGTGAATATCCTTGTCCGGGTCCTCGGACTCAAGGAACAGCAGCTGGGCTATAACCAGGTTGGCAACCTGATCATCGATCGCTCCTCCCAGAAAGATAATCCTCTCCTTGAGCAGTCTGGAATAGATATCATAGGATCTTTCGCCCCTGCCACTCTGCTCTACAACCATTGGGATCAACATAAACACCTCATCTGTTCAAGTGTAAAACCTGTCTACTCGGCAGCCATATCCTTGCGCTCTTTTTCCACAACAACAGCTTTGGAGGCGATCAGTTCAATGACCTTCTCTTCTCTGATCTGCTCTTCGAGGCCGCCCCTGGCATCCTTGTTTTCCTTGTAGTACTTTTTGATCCGGTCAAAATCCTGACCGGTCTCATCGGCTACCCTCTGGAGCTTGGCTTCCACATCGCTCTCAGCGACAGTAACGCCGGCCTTCTGGGCGACTTCATGCATCAGCAGCGCACCTTTGACCTGATCAGCAGCGAGGGATCTGAACTGCTGCTTGTAGCTCTCCTCGGTCAACCCCATCATCTCCAAGGTCATGCGCTGGTACTGCAGACGCTGCTTGGCGTTCTCCAGCATGGAATTCAACTGGCGCTCGATCATGGACTCGGGCAGTTCAAAGTCGTTCTTTTCAATCAGCTGCTTGATCAGGGCATCTTTAAAGTCCCTGTCAATGCGCTCTTTTTCCTGCTTCTCGATGCTCTCGCCAATCTTGACCTTCAGATCGGCCAGATTTTCGAAATCCCCGAAATCCTTGGCAAGGTCGTCATTCAGTTCAGGTAAAACCTTTACCTTGATCTCCTTCAGGGTAACGTCAAAATCCACAGGCTTGCCGGAGAGTTCGGCACTGTGATACTGCTCCGGGAAAGCGAGTGAAATTCGCTTTTTATCGCCAACCTTCATACCGGCAACCTGATCCTCGAAGCCGGGAATAAAGGAGTTGCTGCCAAGCTCCAGGGCATGATCGGTTGCTGAACCGCCATCCAGAAGTGCTCCGTCTACATAGCCTTCAAAATCAATCAGTACATGATCACCGCTTTGCGCCGGACGCTCGTCGGTAGCCGGCTCAAGATGTGACATGTTTTGGCGCATCTGCTCAAGTCTTGCCGCAACAGCATTTTCATCGGCAACATACTTCTCGCGCACAACATTAAACCCTTCGTAAACCTCAGCCTTCACTTCAGGATAAACCTCGATGACAGCAGAGAACTTGAAAGGAGCGCCATCAACAAACTCCTCGGCATTGATCTCAGGATAACCAATCGGAAAAATCTTGTTATCCTGAACATATTTGAAATAGCAATCGTTGAAGAGATTCTTCATCACATCGCTCTGCACCTGGCCCTGGTACTGCTGACGGATCATACCTTCAGGAGCCTTCCCTTTTCTGAAGCCGGGGACAACAGCACGCTTGCGAATCTCGGCAAAGGCTTTCTGGGTCTCGGCCTTAACGCGGTCGACGGAAATCTCAAAATTCAGTTTCTTCTTTACGCTGCTCAACTGCTCGACATTAACCTGCATTACAATCCTCTCTTTCCCGTTGAAGAATATACTTTCACATCAGGGTCTTTATGAAATTTGAAATGAAAATATTTAGCATACTCGCCAGATTAAAGCAAGGCCTCCTCGCTACTATCTTTGTATACGGATTTATGGAGAGCGCTTTTCGCTCCAACCAACATGCAACTCAAAAAAAAATTAGTCTTAGTATATTTTAACGATATTCCTGTTGACTGGGAGAAAAAATGCTGGTACAAATCAGGACTCATTGAGCGGGAATAACTCAGTGGTAGAGTGCAACCTTGCCAAGGTTGAAGTCGCGGGTTCGAATCCCGTTTCCCGCTCCAAATAAATTCAAAAGAGTCAGCTTAAAGGCTGACTCTTTTTTTATTCAAACCACCCATAAATCCGCCATAAATACCACTTTTAGCTCCATAGTCAATCATTTACTACCTTGACTCCTATGTATCGCTGCGCTGCCTGCTGCCCGCCGCACACTTATGACAGCCTTCTCTACGAAAAGAGATCATATCTGCACCCCTTCAATTCGGCCCTCGTTCATATGATACATCCAGTCGGCGATGTGGAACCAGCGGTCGTCATGGGTCACGCAGATGATGATCTTGCCACGCGCCTTAAAGTCCGGCAGCAGTTCTTCGTAAAAGATGCGGCGGAAATGCGGATCCTGGTCGGCGGCCCATTCGTCGAGCACGATTACGGGCTTGTCCTCAAGTTCTGCCAAGATGAGCGCCAATCGCTTCCGCTGGCCGGTGGACAGGTCAACCGTGCTGAAGGCGCCATCATGAACCGATACCTTGTCATTCATTTCCAGGCGTTCCAGCAGGCTCGCGATCCTTGCCGTATCCAGATCGTCGATGCCGTAAAGCCGCCGTGATAGGTGAAAATCGGAGAAGACCGCGGAGATGTTATCCCGGTAGTCCTGCATCTGACCGGTCGCAATAGGCGCGCCATCGGCCATGAGCGCTCCGGCATCCAGCGGGATCAAGCCGGTAAGCATGCGCAGCAGGGTAGACTTGCCGGAACCGTTCCCTCCGGTGATAAACGTGATCCGGCCGGCGTGGAACTCCGCCGAGACTGGGCCAACCGTAAACAACGCCTGTTGTTCCCCATCCCGGTATGAGAGTACGGCATCACTCAGCGAGATCGAAGCGGGGGGATTATCCAGTGGGCGCGCCGCTTCATCCGCAGCCGCACCTGCTGCGGAGAGCAGTTTTTCATGCATCGTTTCGATGTGCTCCAGCGCAAGCTCGGCCTGTGTCACCAGCGGTGTAATAAAAGATACGGTGTAGACGGGACCCGAGATAAACAGGACGGCGATTGTGGCGGGCAGAACCACCACGTGGTATCCCTGGACGAACAACGGGACAACGAACACCATCAGCCCGGCCAGTGAATACAGCATCGCCTCCATGACGGCGAAATTCCGCCCCCACCGAGCCTTTAGCAATGCATTGGCTGTTCGGGCCGTATCCGATGAGTGAGCCAGCGCCCCGGTTACCCCGGCAGCGCGTGTCCCGCTCATCCGGACCTCCTTGAAACCGTGCAGAAGTTCCGTAAGTCCATCAAAGACCTGCTTCTCGGCCGTGGCCGCCGACTGCATATATGTTCGTAACGCCTTGACGCGAGCAAAGCGGACCGCTACCGCACCACCGGCGAAACCGAAGGCGAGGATGCAGGCCAAAGGTGAGAGCCACGCCAGGTAGGCCGCGAGAAAAAGCAGCATTACCGCCTGCTGGAAACCAGACACCAACATCGGCAGGATCTGGGCCAGAACCTGCGTCTCCTGCGTCAGCACACCCTGCAAACTCGCATAGCCGATCTTGTCGACGGTCACGAGGTCGGTTCGGCGGACAAGGTCGAACAGGCGGATGCGCAGCTTGTGAATCAGCCTCTCGGCATCCTGGGAGGCGGTCACCAGCGTATAGGTGTGCGACACATGGAACAGCAGCACGGTGACCACGAACATCAGCATGAGCCGTGCGCTGATCCGGTCGCCTATCGCCTGCTGGGCGGCGGTGGAAACCAGTCCAACAAATGATGTGGCGGCAATTGCCGACAACACATTCATCAGCAAGAGTGATTTGAGGTTTTCGGGGATTTCCCGTATTACGGCGTGGAAGATTCTCATACGGTGCCCCCCGTGGTTACCGGTAACTCCGTAAGACGCCCCTCATCGAGGTGCAGACGGCGATCGGCGGCATCGAAATAGTGGTCGTCGTGTGTTACGGCGACGATGGTCAGCCCCCGGCGTTTCAGTTCGGGCAAAATTTCGCGGTAGAACTTGAAACGGAACGGCGAATCCTGGTCAGCGGCCCACTCGTCGAGGATCAAGACCGGTTTGGTCTCCAGTATGGCTGCGATTAATGCCAATCGCTTGCGTTGCCCGGTGGACAGATCGATGCGCGTGAACCGGTCCCCGTCGAACCCGGATACCCGCTGCATCTCCATCCAACACAGTAGATCCAAGACCGTTATCCGGTCGAGATCATCAAGACCATGGAGATGTGAAAAGAGATGAAAATCGGAGAAGACCGGCGCCATCAGCGCACGATAGGCGGCAAGCCGTGGCGGGGTAATTTCCGCTCCGTCGCACGTCAAACAGCCTCGATTGGGATGGTAAAGCCCGGTCAGTAGCTTGATAAGAGTTGACTTGCCCGAACCGTTCCCTCCAGTAACAAAGACCACCTCACCGCGCCGGATGCTCACATCCAGCGGTCCGATAGCGAACGGCTGTTCGCCGGCGGCCGCGGGAAACGCGTACTCAACACCCTCCATCCGTAGTTCCGCAAAATTGGCCGGCACCGGTTCGGGCGGATCGGCACTTCCGGGCTCGACAAGAGGGGTAAGTTCATCTTCCAGCGCCATCATGCGGCCGGCAGCCGAATCCGATTCCCGCAACACGGCCAGTGATTGCATCAGATCAAACACCGGAGCCATCATAAAGAGAACCGCGGCCGAAATCTTCACCAATTCGGCGCGGATGGAGGGCACATACGAGGGCACCACGAAAACCACGAGCCCCATCATCACATTGAACGCCGTTTCGCCGAACACGTACTGGTGCCAGCGGTGCCGGTGCACCTCGCAGCGAGCCGCCGCCGTATCGGACGACAATCGCTCAAAGGTCCCGGTCAGGGCACGGCTGCGGGCGCTGTTGAGCCGCTGTTCCTTGAAACCGTCAAAAAGGTCCGAGACACACTCGAAAAGTTTTGACTCGTGGCTGGTCAACTCTTCCCGATGCTCCTCAACGTTCAGGCCGTACTGGTAATAGACCAGGGATGCGGCCACCAGCAGCGCTGCCAGGAGCGAAAAGGCGAGCAGTGATACTGTTGCAATGTAGAGCAGGATCGTAATGATCAGGACAACCGAACGCATCGCCTGGGCCAGGTACTGGGAGTTGGAAGAGATGACCCGGCAGCTTTGGGTGATGCTCTCGTACAACCGGCTCTGGCCGAAGTGCTCAAGCTGCCAGAGACCAGCATGGCGCAACCGCCCAATCAAGCGCATCCGCAAGTGATCCAGCATCTGTTCGATATCTGCGGCCAATCGTGCTACCATACGGCTTTCGGAGACCACATACAGCAGCACGCACACCGCAAAGACCGCCGCCACCGGCAGATCGACAAACTCCTTTTGGGTATCGGCAATTTTCTTGGCGGCGTAGGTAACAAGCGCCAGTATGACCGATGTACTCAGTGCCGAGGTAACCGCACCGAGCAGTAGGCGTCGCAACGGTTCTTTTCCCAGGGATTGCAGGAATCGCAACAGGTTCATCGTTCTCTCCGAAGTATCGACCGATCAATTTGTCATAATCAGGCGATTGCCATGGCTTCCGTATATCTCTTAAAGGCTTCACAGAGCCAGTTATGGTTCTCTTCCTTTAGGCAGCTCTCTACCCAGAGCCCCATTCTCCCCGGTGCTCCCAAGCCGTACATATCCACAATATTCCCATACCGGTTATCCGGGCTCATGCCTTCGCCGCTCGGCTCCCGAAGACAAATTTGCCAATCGCCCTCCCCTGCCCAGTCTAGCTGTTCAACGTAGTTAAACAAAAATCTCGGCAGCAGGTCATAACCATGCAGCGCCCCGTAGCCAAT
>VEOV01000023.1 GCA_012026855.1 Geobacter sp. | reverse complement strand
GTCAAAAGCCCCGTTGTCCGCCTTGATTTTTCCAGCGCCGGCAGAATCAACTCCATGGGGATTGCCCTGCTGCTCAGGTGCCTCAAAAGCATCCGCGAACAGCAGGGGTCCCAGATCTACCTCCGGGAACTGAACCCTACCAACGCAGTGCTCTTCAAAATGACCGGCGTTTTCATGCTGGCCAGTCACGAAAAATAAGGAGACCTTCAATGTCTGTTTTCGGGAAAATCCGCACATTATTCGCCCGGCTCGACCCTACCGGCATCAAGGCCCTGGACAGCTCCATGGATAAATTCCGGTCGCTGCGGGACGACTATCGCCTCGCCAACAGAGAATACTTCGGCGATTACCTGTTTACCATCCTGGATCAGAAATGATCCCGGCAAAGCGGAGCTGCAGCGCAGCAGCCGAGCCGTGCGAATACCTGTCAATGCCGACCCAATCCGTGCAAATACCGGCGCTCCCCTCGATCGAAGAGTCCATCGATGACTGCACTTACCTCTTTGCCATCTTCAGGGACTCTCTTGAAAAACATGGCAATGCCGGCATTGTCGCCATTCGCCTTGAATACGGGGTTTTCCTGCCCGAGGCACTCAACCCGGCAGTCGAGGCGCTGATTCGCATTGTCGGCAAAAACCTGTCGGGCCGGATTGCCGGAACGTATAAATCAGGGGTAATGGATTTTTACCTGCTCCTGATCCCGGCAGGCAGCTATAACGATACGCTATTCATGAAAGATCTGCGGCTGATAAAGGCCCAATTGAAGCGCTTGCAGGGTCACCCACTCATGAACCGCCAGATCCTCCCCCTTGGCAGCCGCCGGGAGATTTCCCTCAAGGTTGAAGGGGTCTTCCTGAACAACCGGATTGGCGAGAGTTCCGACAACGCCCTGTTCAGGGCATTCCACGACCTGTTCGGCGCGCCGCTGCAAACGGGTTTTGCCCAGAGTCACGATATTGCCGCCGTCGAGGAGATCATCCATAACGAACTGATTACCCCGCTGTTCCAGCAGATTGTCGATCTTGGCAACGGCACTGTCTACGGCTACGAATCCCTCAGCCGCATCAGCAGTCCCGGCCTGATAAGCAACTCGGAAGAGCTCTTTGCCAAGGCGTCCCAATACGATCTGGTGGCTCCTCTGGAGATATTGTGCCGGAAAAAGGCTTTGTGGCGGGCAAAAGAGCTCGGTCTTGACGGCAGACTTTTCCTTAATGTCAGCCCCCTGCTGCTGCAGGCCAAAGATCATGGCCACGGCGTGACCCGCAACATGCTGGATGAGATGAATCTGGGGCTCAACAAGGTGGTTTTCGAACTGAGTGAACGGACCAATATCGAGGACTATGACCTGCTCCTCAAAGGGGTGAACTACTACCGCCGCCAGGGGTACTCCATCGCCATCGATGACCTAGGCAGCGGCTACGCCGGGTTGCAGATGCTGGCCGAGGTGGAACCCGAATATGTCAAGCTGGCCAGATCGCTGATATCATTCATCGACAAATCAACCACCAAGCAGGCCCTGGTCGAGTCGATCGCCATGTTCTGCAACAGGATCGGCTCCCTGGTGATTGCCGAAGGGATCGAGCGGCCGGAAGAGCTGGCCTACTTGAAAGCAGTCGGCATCCATATGGGCCAGGGGTATCTGCTGGCAAAACCTTCCGAAACCGGCTGTTAGCAATTAACCGTTCCTGGCCGCAAGGTCGCAACCAAAGAAACCACGAATTTCCTTAAACAGCAGCGCCCCTCCCTAACACTGTTGAAACCATTTCTTAAAGCCCGTACTATTAGGCAATGATCATCAGCGCCAGCAGACGCACCGACATACCGGCCTTCTACAGCGAATGGTTCATGAACCGGGTCCGGGCAGGCTTTCTCCTGACCCGCAACCCGTTCAACCCCCACCAGGTCCGGCGGGTTCCGCTCGCTCCGGCAGAGGTCGACGCCATCGTCTTCTGGACCCGCAACCCCGCCAGGCTCATGCCCCATCTGCCGGAACTGACCGACAGAGGCTTCAGGCACTGCTTCCTCTTCACCATCACCGGCTACCCCCGGCTGCTCGAACCGCAAGTGCCGGATGTTGACACTGCCATCGGCACTTTCCGGGAGCTGGCCCAGCTGATCGGCCCTGACAAGGTGGTCTGGCGCTATGATCCGGTGCTGGTGTCAACCCTGGTGCCGCTAGAGGAGCACCAGCGCCTGTTCAGCCGCATTGCAGCAGGGCTTGCCGGGCATACCGGGCGGGTAATCATCAGCTGTGCCGATATCTACCAGAAGGTGAAAACCAACCTGGACCGGTTTGCAAAAGAGAGCAAAGTCGGCTTTTCAGATATCAGTGAAGATAGCGGGTCGCTCCAGGAATTGGCGGGCTTCTTTTCCCGGACAGCCGCTCTGCACGACATGGAAATCCAGAGCTGCGCCGAGGAGCTCGACCTGGACGGGGCAGGCATCAGACATGGCAAATGCATCGATGATCTCTGGCTGGGGAGAATTTTCAAGCGCAGCTTTCCCCCGGCCAAAGACAAGG
>VEOV01000168.1 GCA_012026855.1 Geobacter sp. | reverse complement strand
GATGGACGTTGTCAGGACAGCGATTCAGTCCCTTGGCGGGACTCTGTCAATCGTCTCGGAGCCGGGGGGGGGGTCATCATTCCCGCTACGCCTGCCGATCACCATTGCCATTATCAACGTCCTGCTGGTAAAAACCGGCAGTTTCACCCTTGCCGTGCCGCTGACTGCTGTTGAGAGGACCATGGAGATCAAAAGCGAGGATGTTGCCACCATTGACGGTCAGGACCAGTTCTTCATCGGTACCGAGACTGTTCCCCTGGTAAATTTCAGGACACTGCTCAACCTGGACAGTGTAGTTGAAAGCAGGAACGAAACGTCCTATCTTTTCCTGACTGAAATCAAAGGGGTGAGAACCGGAGTCAGGGTTGACCGTCTCCTGGGGAACCAGGAGGTATTTGTCAAACCTCTCGCCAGGCCGCTGTCGGCCATCAGGGGGGTAAACGGTGCCACCATCCTGGGTGAAGGGGAGGTTGTTTTCATTGTCGACATCCTCAATAATGCACTGTAACGGAGACTGAAATGAAATTTACACACTTGCTGATAATAAGCCTTGTACTTGCCGGCAGTTCAGCCCATGCCCTGCAGATTCCCAAGAGTAATGTCGGTCTGAATGACGTGATCGGTGTGGTGGAAAAACCGTTTCAATATGACAGGAGCGGCCGGCCACAAATTGAGAACGTCAGAGCCGATTTCTTCCAGCGATCGACACTTGCCGAAAAGAAAAAAGAGTATCGGGCCGAGGGGGAGATGTTTCTGCAAGCCGCCTCCAGTGTTGAGCCGCTCAAGTTCCGCTTCGACTACTTCCGTCCCACCAGGCAGGAGGTGGTCTGCGACGGCAAGACGCTCTGGGTCTATCTGCCTGAAAACCGGCAGGTTATCCAGAGTGATGTGGCAGAGTTTTTCGACCCCATTCGGAACAGTGGCAGCAGGGGAATCAACTTCCTGCAGGGGCTGGGGCGGATTTCGAAGGACTTTGCCATACTGTTCAATAATCCGATGAACGATACCTATGGCAACTACATCCTGGAGCTTACGCCGTTGCGGTCAAGCGCTACCATCCGTAAACTCTATATTACTGTCAGCCGGGAATCACTGCTGGATGCAAAGGGGACGAGGCCGCAGACCAACATGCCCCAGGCCAGGCCACCGGAGTCCCATCTTTTTGCCATTCTCTCCACAACCGTAGTCGACCATGACGGCAACAGCACGACCATGGAGTTTTCCAATATCAGAATCAACGGCATGATGTCCGATATGCTGTTCAACTTCATGCCGCCGGCGGATGCCCAGGTTGTCCGGCCACCAGTAGGGAGGTAATACAAGTGAAACGGATCGTACTGCTCATACTCTTGCTGCTGTCAACAGTACCGCTCTACGGGGCCGATGCTTCCCTGGCCGAAATCATGTCGACCCTGAAAAAGGGTTATGCCTCAATGGATGACCTGCACGCCTCCTTCAGCCAGAAAACCTATGTGGCGTCGCTTAAACGGGAGGAAAAAGGCACCGGCGAATTGTCCCTCAAGAAAAAGGGGGGGAGCGCCATGTTCCATTTCAACTATGTGCGGCCAAAACAGCAGATAATATCCAACGGCAAGAATGTCTGGTACTATCTGCCGAATAACAGGCAGGTGATCATGTCGGATACTGCCAAGCTCCTTTCCGGGGGGAACGGCATTGCCATGAGCTACCTGACCGGCCTGGGGAATCTGGATGCTGATTTCCAGGTAAAACTGCTCAGCCCGTCCCCTGACAAGAAGGGGAACTACCTGCTGGAACTGGTGCCGAAAAAACAAAACCCGGCCGTTGCCAAGCTGCATCTCTACGTAC
Organism: Geobacter sp.; assembly: GCA_012026855.1. Classification (GTDB taxonomy): domain Bacteria; phylum Desulfobacterota; class Desulfuromonadia; order Geobacterales; family DSM-12255; genus VEOV01. The sequence continues at coordinate 2,011 of VEOV01000168.1, read as the reverse complement.
CGGCAAGTGCAGTTGCCAAGGCGGCTGAAGACGGCGAAGCGTTCTTCCCGGTGAGTGCCTCGGTGCTCTTTGACCAGGCCGGCAACCGGACTACCATTGAGTACAGCAAGGTCAGGATAAACGGCGGCGTTGCCAGCGATAAATTTCATTTCAAGCCCCCAGCCGGGGTGGATATTATCAAGCAGTGATTCAAGGAGGATTGCCATGCCATCATTCGACATAGTCTCAAAGGTGGATCTGCAGGAGGTTGACAACGCCGTCAACCAGGCTGTCAAGGAGATTGGTCAGCGCTACGATTTCAAAGGTTCAAAGGCCGAGGTAACCAGGGAAAACGACTCGATCAAGGTCCTCGGGGATGATGATTACAAGCTGAAAGCGGTTATCGACGTGCTGCAGTCCAAGTTCCTCAAGCGGGGCATTTCCATCAAGGCGCTGCAGTACGGCAAGGTGGAGCAAGCTTCGGGGGGCATGGTCCGCCAGCTGATCACCGTGCAGCAGGGGATCTCCAAGGAAAAGGGTAAAGAGATCATCGCCGTCATCAAGGAGAGCAAGGTCAAGGTCCAGGCCCAGATCCAGGATGACCAGGTGCGGGTGAGCGGCAAGAACCGCGACGACCTGCAGGAGACTATTGCCCTGTTGAAAGGCAAGGATCTTGACGTGGAGATGCAGTTTACCAACTTCCGTGAGTAAACCTGCCAAGAAATACTCCCAGGCTGCAAGGCTGCACGACACAATCCGGCTGATAGAGTCGCGCCATGGTGTCTCCCTCGATGAGCTGGTGGAAGAGACCGGGGTAAACCTGCGCACGGTGCATCGCGATCTCAACGCCATCAGCGATGCCGGTTACCCCCTCACTTCCGAATGGGTCGGCGACCGGAAACTCTACCGCTTCATTACCGGCTTCAAGGATGTGCCGCCGGTAAGTTTTTCCCTGCAGGAACTGGTTACCCTCTACTTTCTTCGCTCACATCTTGATCTGTTGCAGGGGACGCCATTTCATGATGACCTGACAACCATTTTCCGCAAGATTAACTCTGTCCTCCCCCCCCGCTACGGGGCCCATCTGGAGCGGATTTCGCGGATTTCCCTGCCGCTCTTGCAGGGGAGGCGCGACTACTCAAAGGCTGCGGCGCTCTTGACAGAACTGCGCCAGGCACTGCTTTTCCAGCAGCGGGTCACTATCAAGTACCGGGTGCCGGCCAACAAAAAGCCCGAGCTGTACCTGGTCGATCCCTACAGCTTCATCTTCTACAAGGGGGGGCTCTATCTGCTCGGCTATGCCCACAACCGCCTTGCTGTCAGGACCTTTGCCGTCGAACGGATTGCCTCGGTCCAGGTGGAAAAAGTGCGCTTTGACCTGCCGGAAGGGTATGAACCGGAAGAGCGTTTCAAAAACTCTTTCGGCATAGTCAATGAGGCGCCCATGCATGTCAGGGTACGTTTCTCCGCCGCCATAGCCCATTCCATCGGGGCAAGGATCTGGCATCCAACCCAGAAAGTCAGCAGGCTGGAGGACGGTTCCGTGGAGCTCGGCTTCACCGCTGGCGGCCGAATGGAGATTGTCTCCTGGGTACTCTCCTACGGCAGTCACGCCGAACTGCTGGCGCCACCAGAGTTGCGCCAGGAGCTTGCCGAAACCGCCGCAAGCATGGCGGCAAAATACAGCAACAGGAGCTGATAGTGAAGAACAGCAGTGAACATGGCGGACGAATCTTTGCCATTGCCAGAGAGCTGGGCATTGCGCCAGAGGCCTTTGTCGATTTCTCCGCCAGTATCAATCCCCTTGGCACGGCTCCGGGCGTGGCGAGTGCTGTTGCTGCCGCCATGGGGAGCATCGGCCATTACCCGGAAATCGGTGCGCCGGCTCTCTGTGCTGCACTTGCCGGGCGGCACGGCTTGCCGGAAAAGATGATTGCCGTTGCCAACGGTTCAACCGAGCTGATTTATCTGCTGCCGCGTCTTATGGGCAAGCCGGGCGGGCGGGCGCTGCTGGTCGCGCCGACCTTTTCAG
>VEOV01000121.1 GCA_012026855.1 Geobacter sp. | reverse complement strand
GTCAAGGCTTTACGACGTAAACAAAGGTGGGGTCGAGCTGGATGGCACCGATTTGCGCCAGATTCCGCTGCCGGAGCTGCGCCAACGGATCGGCATTGTCCTGCAGGACCCGTATCTTTTTACCGGCACGATCGAGGAGAATATCTGCCTGGGGGATGAAAACGCCAGGCAGAAGGTGCGCCAGGCCGCTGCCATGGTCGGCGCCGACCGCTTCATCGAAAAACTGGCCCATGGGTATCAGGAAGAGGTGCGGGAGCGGGGCAACAACTTCTCCGTGGGAGAGCGGCAGCTGATCTCCTTTGCCCGCGCCGTGGCCTTTGATCCGGAGATCCTGGTGCTGGACGAAGCCACGGCCAGCGTGGATACCGAGGCAGAGATGCTGATCCAGCAGGGACTGGCAGGGCTGATGGCCAGCAGAACCACCCTGGTGGTGGCCCACCGCCTCTCCACCATCCGCGACGCCGACCGGATCGTGGTCATCCACCGCGGTGAAAAGGTGGAGGAAGGAACTCACGACCAACTGCTGGCCGCCAAAGGGGTCTACTACCGGCTCTACCAGCTGCAGTTCAAATAGAGGTAAAGCAGATACCAATAATAAAGGGAGCGACCAATTCGGCCGCTCCCTTTTTCTTTTGCGAAACTCTTCGGAACGTGGATTTTTTGTCCTGGCAAGGCTGTCGAGGAGCCGGGCGGAGGCGTAGCAGCGCTACGCCGCACAACCGGAACCGAAGACTTACGCCGCCAGGGCGGAAAAGCCGCGTTCCCTTCCGGGCAATTACATCATGCCGCCCATACCGCCCATGCCACCCATACCACCCGGCATAGCAGGCATTGCTGAATCATCCTTCGGCTTCTCGGCGATGAGAGCTTCGGTGGTCAGCATGAGGCCGGCAACGGAAGCAGCGTTCTGCAGAGCGCAGCGGCTTACCTTGGTCGGGTCGATGATGCCGGCGGCCAGCATGTCGACGTACTCGTCGTCAGCTGCATTGTAGCCGTAAGCGTCCTTGCCGCGTTTTACCTTGTCAACCACGATGGATGCATCGATGCCGGCATTTTCGGCAATCTGACGGATCGGAGCTTCGAGGGAAGCCTTGATCACGTTGACGCCGAACTGCTGCTCAGCTTGCAGCTTCAGTTTGTCGAGTGATTTGAGGGCGCGGATGTAAGCTACGCCGCCGCCAGGAACAACCCCTTCGTCAACAGCTGCGCGGGTTGCGTGGAGGGCGTCTTCAACGCGGGCCTTCTTCTCTTTCATTTCGGTTTCGGTGGCTGCGCCGACCTTGATAACGGCAACGCCGCCGGCAAGCTTGGCAAGACGCTCCTGGAGCTTCTCGCGATCGTAATCGCTGCTGGTCTCATCGATCTGGGCACGGATCATCTTGATGCGGCCGGTAATGTCAGCTTCCTTGCCGGAGCCGTCGATGATGGTGGTGTTGTCCTTGTCGACAGTAACGCGCTTGGCCTGGCCGAGCATGTCAAAAGTGGTGTTCTCCAGCTTGAAGCCGGTCTCTTCGGAGATGACGGTGCCGCCGGTGAGCACGGCGATGTCTTCCAGCATGGCCTTGCGACGGTCGCCGAAGCCCGGAGCCTTGACTGCGCAGATGTTGAGCACGCCACGCAGCTTGTTGACTACCAGAGTTGCCAGAGCCTCGCCTTCGATGTCCTCGGCGATGATCAGCAGCGGACGGCCTGATTTTGCGGTCTGCTCAAGCACCGGCAGGAGGTCCTTCATGTTGGAGATCTTCTTGTCGTGAATGAGGATGTTGACGTTCTCGAAAGAACACTCCATCCGCTCTGGGTCGGTAACGAAGTAAGGGGAGAGGTAACCGCGGTCGAACTGCATCCCCTCGACAGTTTCATGGGTTGTCTCCATGGCTTTGGCCTCTTCAACGGTGATAACGCCCTCTTTGCCGACCTTTTCCATGGCCTCGGCAATGATGTCGCCGATGGTCTTGTCATTGTTGGCAGAGATGGTACCTACCTGGGCGATTTCCTTGTGATCCTTGATCGGCTTGGAGATGGCTTTCAGTTCGGCAACGAGGGTCTCGACCGCCTTGTCAATGCCGCGCTTGATCTCCATCGGGTTGTGACCGGCGGCAACCAGCTTGGAACCCTGACGGTAGATGGCTTGGGCAAGAACAGTTGCTGTGGTGGTGCCGTCACCGGCAACATCGGAAGTCTTGGAAGCAACTTCCTTGACCAGCTGGGCGCCCATGTTCTCGAACTTGTCTTCCAGCTCGATTTCTTTGGCAACGGAAACGCCGTCCTTGGTGATCAACGGTGAACCGTAGGATTTGTCGATGATGACGTTGCGGCCTTTGGGACCGAGAGTTACCTTCACTGCGTCTGCCAGGGTATTAACACCTTTCAGGATGGCGTTGCGCCCTTCCTGATCGAATTTGATAAGCTTTGCTCCCATTAATTTATTCCTCCATTGAAGATTTGTATGTGTCTGTTTTTAAATAAAGCTGTTTGGAATGAGATTTTTTCGATGATGGTTCCGTCGGATGAGCCGTGTCGCGGAGGCGTAGCAGCGCTACGCCGCACAAGAACATGGCGAAAGCCGGCGGGGCCAGCGCGGAAAAGGCTCGTTCCTTATTCCACGACGGCGAGGATGTCGTCTTCGCGCATCATCAAATACTCATCGCCATCAACCTTGACTTCAGTACCGGCATATTTGCCGAACAGCACGATATCGCCCACCTTGACATCCAGCGGCAGAACCTTGCCTTCCTCGGTTTTCTTGCCCTTGCCGGCAGCAACTACCTGGCCGCGTTGCGGCTTCTCTTTGGCGGTTTCAGGGATGAAGATACCTCCAGCAGTCTTGGTCTCTTCTTCGACCCTCTTTACAATGATACGGTCCTGCAACGGTCTGAGATTCATGCGTTTCATTCTCCTTTCTTTAGTGTGAAATAAACAGGTTAGCGAGACAAATTTAGCACTCAAAGCTGCTGAGTGCTAACTGTTAGGCAATATAAACAGCCTCTGGCCAAAAATCAAGGGGTGAAGCGGAAATTTTTTCCAGGAAATGCCGGAGGGGCTTTCTCTATGGCCTGTGGCAGGGAGGGCCGGATCGAACGGAAACAGCCGGGGCTTCATGCAATGCAAGCCGCAGCACCTCAGCAGACCGGAATTTCGCACAACAAGACAAAATACCTACTAAGGCTGGTGAAGCAGAGGCGTTGCAGAGAGAGCCGGCCCTCCCTGTCACGGGCCACGGAGCAAGCCCTGCCTGCTGCCACGCCGCTCCAGCTCAGCGTCAATGGCATTGAGGGTTTCAAACTTGGCCGCCGACCAGAGGGGCGCCACCAGGTCCTTGCCGCCGTCGCCGGTCATGCGCTGGATGAAGATGCGCGGGTCGAGCAGCTCCAGATAATCGCAGACCAGCGCCACATATTCGCTTTTTTCCAGCAGTCCTACGGCACCATTTTGATAATGGTCGTTCAGCCGGGTATTCCGGTTCACATGGAGCAGGTGGATCTTGATGCCGTCAATGCCCAGAGCGTTCATCATCCCGGCTGAAGCAAGCATCTCCTCCCGGCTCTCTCCCGGCAGCCCGAGAATGACATGGACGCAGAGCCGCAGCCCGGCTGCCTTGACCCTCGCGGCCGCTTCAAAAAAAGTGGCACTGTCATGTCCCCTACCTATCGCCTGCAATGTCTTGTCGTGTGGGGACTGCAACCCCAGCTCCAGCCAGAAATAGGTCCTGCGGCTGTACTCGGCCAGCAGATCAACTATCTCCGGAGCGAGGCAATCAGGGCGGGTACCGACGATCAGGCCGACAATATCGGGCTGGGCGAGCGCCTCGTCATACAGGGCCCGCAACTGTTCCGGAGCGGCATAGGTGTTAGAGTAGGACTGAAAATAGGCGATGAATTTCTTTGCCTTGTACTTCCTGACCATTATCTCCTTGCCATGTTCCAGCTGACCGGCAATGCTCAGCCCCCGGGCAATGCCAAAGGAGCCGGCGCCGCGGTCGCTGCAGAAAACGCAGCCATCCCTGCCAACCGTGCCGTCCCGGTTGGGGCAGGTGAACCCGGCGTCGATGGAGATGCGATGCACGCGGCAGCCGAAGACCCGCTTAAGCTCTTCGGAAAAAGGGGTGTAGCGTTTTGCGTTCATGGACAGGATGATACCCGATTACGGCATGAGGAGCAACCGCTCGCTGCAAGGCCTCTACACAGGCATTCACAGTTATTTTGACATTGACATTCAATTGCAACGAGCGCACGATTGAATCAAAGATATCAAAAAAAAAGTTCTACGTGTTACGCAGAACAGAAGGAGGGACATCATGAAATCATCATTTACACGATACTTCATGGTCCCTGTCGTACTGTTGCTGCTGGCGCTCTCCGGATGCGGGAGCGGCGGTGACGGGCAGAGTACGGCTTCGACTGTAAGCGGTACGCAAGTATCCCCGACGGCGCAGGATGTGGCCATGGTCAAGGCGATCAATGATTCCGTCGCCAGCTTAGACGCCAATGCCGCAGCGCTGGCCAAAGTGGCGTTACCGGCAGCACCGGTGGCCGGGGAGCAGAAAGTTTTTGGCAAGAGCATCTTTGTGGTTCCGAAATCCGGGACCCTTGCCGTTTCAAAATCCTTTGCCGGACTGGTGGACGGCGCCCAGGGGACGCTGGTTTTTTATAACTCCTTCGGCAAGGATATTCCGACCACTCCCTGTGTCGGCACTGCCAAGCAGATCAAGGTATGTGAAGCGTCCCGTGCCATAGCCCTGGCCTGGAACCCGACCAGCGTCGAGGTCATCCTGAACGGTCAGACGGTCATCGCCCCGAACCAGATCCCGCGGACACAGGGCAAGGCGTTGATTCCGGTGACGGTTAACCTCGCCGACACACTGCAGATCAACCTGGCCGGACCGAAATACTCCTTCATCCAGCTGGAAGTCTGGTCCATGCCGACCGCGCCGGTGGTGCTGAATCCGGTGGCGGAGTTCACCTTCTCACCCACCAGCGGCTCGGTACCACTGTCCGTCCTTTTTGACGCCAGTGCCAGTTCTTCACCGAATGGCGCTATCACCAATTATTCCTGGGATTTCGGCGATGGCTCAACAGCTACTGGTATGAATGTAAGCCACGTATACCAGACTCCAGGCACCTATGGCATAACCCTGACGGTCACTGATAGTGCAACGAAGAGCGCCACCAAATCGGCGCAACTTGTGGCTACGTTCCCACAAGATCCAGTTGCTTCATTCAGCTATATAGTTGACATAAGCACAGGGGCGATTGTTGTAACTGCAGACGGCAGTTCATCGTCGTCACCTAATGGGACTATTGTCAGTTACACGTGGGATTGGGGCGATGCAAGTCCGCAAGATTTTGGTGTAGTTGCAACTCATACCTATTCGACCTCGGGAACATATTCGTTAGCTCTTACCATAATGGATAGCGCGGGGCTGACTAATACTATGGTCCAGACCATCACCGTCCCGTAGCTTCGGCTACAGCAAGAATGCAGCATCAACAACGGCCCCCCGCAGCGAATGCGGGGGGCCGTTCCTTGCCAATCAGCTATGGCATTCAAGCTGATAGTCCCGCTCAACATGGAACAGACTGAGAAACAGATTGACGCCAGCCACCTGGGTGATAAAATTAAGGTATTCAAATTTTATTAGCAACTCAGACAGTCCGGCAACGGAGTCGTCATGCTCTTCAAGATACTCGATAAAAGCGAATTTCGCAGTCTGCTGGTCATGCTCCTTGAATCCCATGAGGTCATCGCCCCCAGGGTCATCGCCACCGGGCAAGACGGCAGACCGCTGCACAACTATCTGCCGGTCAAGACCCCCGAAGAGATGGATCTCGGCTACGAGACAACGCTCAATTCAGCCAAAACCTATTTCCTCCCCTACAGTGAAAATCTTTCCACCTGGGACTTCAACGAAGCAGACTGGACGCAGAACATCTCCTACCGGATGCAGCCCAGGGCGATCATCGGTCTCCATGCCTGCGACATCAACGCTTTGCTCAAGCTGGACAAGGTAATGGCGCGGGAATTCTACCCCAGCCCCTATTACATCTCCCGGCGCAAGAACAGCTTCATCATCGGCATTGACCACACCCCCTGCCGGGGAGCGTTCTGCCGGTCTCTTGGCACCGACACCGTCAATCGCGGCTTTGACCTGTTTCTCACCGACCTGGGCGACCGCTATTTCGTTGCCATTGATTCCGACCGGGGCTATAGCACCCTGCACCGGGTTACGGTGCGTGACGTCACGGATGAGGACACCGGGGCCTACCTGGAGGTGCGCAAAAGGATTGCCGACGGTTTTGACCCTGACCTGCCGGTCAAACAGCTGCCAAACCTCATGGATATCGAATTCAATGCCGACGTCTGGGACAAGTGGGGTGCCCGCTGCCTCAGCTGCGGCAGCTGCGCCATGGTCTGCCCTACCTGCTACTGCTACGGCGTCAATGAAGCCGTTGCCATGGACTTCACCTCCGGCGCCAAGGTCAGGCAGCTTTACTCCTGCAATCTCGCTGATTTTGCCACGGTAGCCGGGGGTCACAACTTCAGGCCGCCCCGGGAATCCCGCCTCAAGTACCGCTACTACCACCAGCACCGGGGCTTCGTTGAAACCTACGATGAACCGAAATGCGTCGGCTGCGGCCGCTGCAGCCGGACCTGCCTGGCCGGGATCAATCCGCCGGACATCTTCCGTGACCTGCTGGCCAAGGAGGAACAGTCATGACCCCTTTGCTGTTCCCCTATGATGTCACCCAGGAAGACGAAATGAAGCGGCCCCTGGACTTTAACCGGCGCAGCCATCTGATGAATGTGGACCGGATGTACAAGGCCGAAATCGTCAGCATCATCCGCCTGACAGAAAAGGAGAAGCTCTTCCATATCCGCATTATCGACCGGTCGGAGCGTGAGCGCTTCTCGTTCCTGCCGGGGCAGTTCGTCATGGTGGAAGTGCCCGGTTTCGGCGAGGCGCCCATCTCCATCTCCGGCTCCAACTCCCAAAAGGGTTTCATCGAACTCTGCATCCGCGAGGCCGGCAAAGTCACCACCATGCTGCACCGGGCTGCTCCAGGTTCAAGGGTCGGGATCCGCGGCCCCTTCGGCACCTACTTCCCCATGGAAAAGATGAAAGGGCACAATGTCCTGCTGATCGCCGGCGGATTGGGATTGGCCCCGCTCCGTTCACCAGTCACCTTTGTCACCGAGAATCGCTCCGACTTCAGGCAGATTCACATTCTCTACGGCACCACAGATCCAAGCCAGCTCCTGTTCGACTACCAGTATGAGCAGTGGCGGCGGGTAGACGGAGTCAACCTGGACATTATCGTCGAACAGGCCGACCCGGCCTGGACCGGCCCGGTTGGCCGGGTCACCAGCCTCCTGGAAAAAATCGACGTAGCGCTGGATGAAACCTATGCCATCGTCTGTGGCCCGCCGGTCATGTTCAAGTTCGTCTGCACCATGCTGAGCAATCAGGGCATGCCGCGGGACCGGATGTTCGTCTCCCTGGAGCGGCGCATGCACTGCGGCATGGGCAAATGCTGCCGCTGCAACGTGGGCTCCACCTATGTCTGCATGGAGGGCCCGGTCTTCGATTTCTGGACGGTCATGAACCTGAAGGAAGCTATCTGATGAGATACCTCGGCATAGATAGCGACCGGCCGCGCATCGCCGTTTTTGACTTCACCAGCTGCGAAGGGTGCGAACTGCAGCTGGCCAACCGGGAGGAGAGCCTGGCGGCGTTTCTCGATGCCGTGGAAATCGTCCAGTTCCGGGAGATCTCCTCGGCTGCCGGCGACGATTACGATATTGCCCTCATCGAAGGGGCCATCAGCAGGGCTGATGAGGTCGCACTGCTCCATGAGATCAGAAAGCGGGCCAAGCTGCTCGTGGCGCTCGGCAGCTGTGCCTGTTTCGGCGGCGTTGCCCGGCTCAAGAACGCCTACAATGCCGCTGAAGCCAACCGCGAAGTGTACGGTGATGATCCGAAAGAGACCCTGCCGGTGAGGCCGGTAGCTGACGTGGTACCCGTTGACCTGAAGCTGCCGGGCTGCCCGGTGAACAAGGCTGAAGTCGAGCGGCTGGTGCAGCACCTTATCTGGAATCTTCCCTTCCATCTCCCGGCATATCCGGTCTGCCTGGAGTGCAAGCAGCTCTACACGGTCTGCCGTTTCGATCTGGGCGAGCTCTGTCTGGGTTCCATCACCATGGGGGGGTGCAAT
>VEOV01000039.1 GCA_012026855.1 Geobacter sp. | reverse complement strand
GGTCCGCTGACCGGGGTGCCGTCCAGCAGCGGCAGCAGCTCGTTGTCCAGGCGGCGGCAGAAATCGGCTTCATCGTAATCACCCCTCTCCACCAGTGACTCCAGTAGCAGCCTGAAAATAAAGCCGGCCTGGGAAAGCTCCCCACCCCGCAGTCCGTCATGGTAACGCCCCGGTTTGGGGGCGGTGTAGGTGGTAATCCAGTCGCCGTAGTCGCGGCGCAGTTCCTCCAGATCGTAGTACCAATGTGGACCGAGCCCCATGGCATCGCCGATGAATGCGCCCATGATGGCGCCGGCAGCCCGGTCACGAATCGTTGTGGCAGACATGACAACCTCCTTCCGGTGTAGCTGTTCAGCGTACTACGATGAACAGTTCGATATCGATCCGGTCATTGACCAGATGCATGCCCAGTTTCTCGAACAGCCGTCCTGACCCGTAATTGATCCCCCAGGCGGTCCGGTCAAGGTCAAAAGTGGCCTGCGCCTTGAGCGAGCCGTCCTCCTGGGGCATGACCATGGCCGGAAAGCTCAGCTCCCTGGTTACCCCTTTGATCGTCAACGCAGCTGTAATGACATGGTCCGGCGTTCCCGGTGCAGCGCCGCTGATTGCCTGCCAGCCGCTGATGGTTATAGCTGCTGCCGGGTAACGCTGCACATCGAAGAAGTCATCGGATTTCAGGTGGCTGACAAGCATCTGCCGGTAGGTGTCGTCCTTCAGGTCCAGGTTGGTGATGCCGGTCATGTCGAGGACAATTTCACCCTGCCGCAGCTCCCCCCGGTCGATGACCAGTTCGCCGCGGCTGAAGGGGATCCGGCCGTAGTGTCTATTGTTGATGTTGCGCCCGGTCCACTCCAGAACCGACGCGGCCGGATCGAGCCGGTACCTGCCATCTCTGATGACGGCGGCTTCTGCAGTGATGCCCCCCTGTTCCACCGGGTAGCCGGCAGCAGCCCAGCCGGCCAGTCCGCCGGAGAGCACCAGTACATCGCCATAGCCGGCTGCCAGCAGTTTTTCCCTTGCCGTGGCGGCTGCCGCGGTTGTGCCGGTCTCGTCATAGACCACCAGGCTCCGGGACAGGTCGGGCGCCAGCTCGGCAATTCCCTGGCGGAAGACCATTTCATAGACACAGGCATTACAGGCGCCAGGCAGGTGCCTGACGGCATAAATTTCAGGCGGTAGCACATCGACTACCAGCGGTGCGTTGCCGCCGGAAAGCCGGGCGAACAGCTCCTTGCAACTGATTGTGGTGTTCATGATTACACCTCCTGCTGTTTGACACCTATATTATAGCGCTCCCTTGAAAAAATTTGCCAGACGGTTGCTGTGTCAGCCCGGCGCGGTGCCGCAGCTCGCCGGTCTGGCTGTAAGGCAAGAAGCTGCCTGGCCCCCATTTTTGCCGATGGTGGTATACTTTACCATATAACCGCAATTGCACAGCACCGAGGTGGCTATGGAGCACACAATTGGAAGCGCACTGGACAACAGTTCACAAGCAGCGGCGGAAGAAGTTGCCACCCTTGCCGGCGGCTGTTTCTGGGGGCTGGAGGAGCTGCTCCGCAGGCAGCCCGGTGTTCTCAGGACCGAAGTGGGCTATACCGGCGGCAGTGTGGCCAATGCCACCTACCATAACCATGAAGGACATGCCGAAGCGGTTCGCATCTGGTTCGATCCGGGGGTAACGTCCTTTGCAGAGCTGCTCCGCTTCTTCTTCAGGATACATGATCCCACCACCCTCAACCGCCAGGGTAATGACCTGGGCACCTCATATCGCAGTGCCATCTTTTACCACTCGGAAGCCCAGCGCATCACTGCCCTTGAGGTGAAGGCCGAGGTGGATGCCGGCGGCAAATGGCGCCGGCCGGTGGTTACGGAGGTGTCCCCGGCAGGCGACTGGTGGCGTGCCGAAGAGTACCATCAGGACTACCTGATCAAGAATCCCCACGGTTATACCTGCCATTATCTGCGGGATTGAGGTACCGTTGCGGCTGTTTGTTGTACGCAACTGTTAAAAATCGGTGGACAAGGAATAGCTGAAGTGCTGTAATGACCGGCCAGACCAACTGTTAATGAGGAGGCAGGCAATGAATAACAGCAAGCAGAGCGACTACCTGCGGGATTGGCAGCAGCAGGAGGAGTATGCCGAACTGATGCTCCCCCTGATCGGCCGTCTTTACCGGGATCACAACGTTGTCATCACCGTGTATGGCCGCTCACTGGTAAACAGTTCTACCATCGACATTCTCAAGGCACACCGCTTTGCCAGGCAGATACTCGACAACGAGCTGACAGTAGTGGAAACCTTCCCCCTGCTGGAAGCCATCAGCAGGCTTGATCTTGCACCGGCAAGAATAGATCTCGGCAAACTTACCGTCAGCTTCCAGAATGATGGTGGCGGCATTGCAGCTGATGATTTTATCCGCAAGCAGCTGGCAAGCGTCAATACCGGTAAATCCATGGTGCTGGATGAGCCGCGCGATATCGTCCTTTACGGCTTTGGCCGCATCGGCCGGCTGTTGGCAAGAATCCTGATCGAGAAGGCGGGTAGCGGGGAAAAACTGCGCATCAGGGCTGCCGTAGTGCGCAAGGGGAGTGCCGACGACCTGGTCAAGCGGGCCAGTCTGCTGCGGCGCGACTCGATCCATGGCCATTTCCATGGCATTATCACCATAGACGAGGAAGAGAACGCCATCATTGCCAACGGCAACATGATCCGGATCATTTATGCCGACTCACCGGAGAGTGTTGATTACACCCAGTATGGCATCCATAATGCCATTCTCATCGACAACACCGGTAAATGGCGTGACCGCGAAGGCCTGGGGCGGCATCTGCAGGCGCCCGGCATCACCAAGGTAATCCTGACAGCGCCAGGCAAGGGTGATATCCCCAATGTGGTCTCCGGCGTCAACAACGAACTGATCACTGCCGAAGAGGCGATCTTCTCCGCAGCAAGCTGCACCACCAACGCCATCGTGCCGGTGATGAAAGCGATCAGCGACCGTTTCGGCATCGTTCAGGGGCACATGGAGACCTGCCATTCCTACACCAATGACCAGAACCTGATCGACAACTATCACAAGGCGTCGCGGCGCGGCCGGAGTGCCCCGCTCAACATGGTTATAACCGAAACCGGCGCTGCCAAGGCGGTTGCCAAAGTTATTCCGGAACTGAGCGGCAAGCTCACCGGTAACGCCATCCGGGTGCCGACCCCCAACGTCTCCCTGGCAATCCTCAATCTGGAACTGGCCAAGGCGACAACAGTGGCGGAGCTGAATGGCTTTTTGCGCAATGTCTCCCTAGACTCGCCATTGCAGCACCAGATCGACTACACCAATTCGCCGGAGGTCGGTTCCAGCGATTTTGTCGGTTCCCGCCATGCCGGGGTGGTCGATTCCCTGGCAACAATTGTCCAGGGGAATCGTTGCGTCCTCTACGTCTGGTATGACAATGAATTCGGTTACAGCTGCCAGGTAGTGCGCATGGTACAAAAAATGGCCGGGCTGGAATTGCCGAACCTGCCTGCTTAGACGGCGGCAAACCATCACAGGGATAGTACTGCTAAAGGCGGCCAATAGGCCGCCTTTAGTTTTTCAAGTGGCCGGAGTCTGTGCAATTTATTCATTGGCTTGGTATTTGAAAAGGACTAAAATTATCTTGTAGTGGTTGGGCAGATGCATGGCAAGGAGGTGCCACCATGAGATTTTTCATGTCAAGATACAGTGCAGGCTGTTATGCCCTGATGCGGATCGTGGTCGGTTTCCTGTTCCTCTGGCACGGAGTGCAGAAGCTGTTCGGCTTCCCGCCCGGTATGCCCCCTGGGGTGCCGGCGTTCATAACCTACGTTGCCGGACCCATTGAGCTGTTTGGCGGCTTGCTGATCATGATTGGCCTGTTCACCAATTGGGCTGCCTTCATAACCAGCGGCCAGATGGCCTTTGCCTACTGGATTGGCCACGGCACCAAGGCGCTGCTGCCATTGGTCAACCAGGGGGAACTGGCTGTACTCTACTGCTTCGTATTCCTGTTCATTGCTGCCCAGGGGGGCGGCAGCTGGAGTATTGACTCCCTGATGGGGCGAGGGGGAGGCCGTGCCGGCGGTGGTCAGTAACAACCGAAAGCGTTGCGCAAGCCTGCTAACGGGGAGGACTGATGGGAAGGACTGACTGCAGTGATGCTCCATCTGGTGCGATTCTGAAGGCTTTGGGTGAATTCAATCGCGGCGACTGGTTTGACTGCCACGAGACCCTTGAAGACCTCTGGGTCGGTTCGGAAGACGAGCCGCGCTGGTTTTACCAGGGGCTGCTACAGGTTGCCGTTGCCCTGCATCACTGGCGCAACGGCAATTACGGTGGGGCAATCTCACTTCTGGGTGGGGGTATAGGCTATCTGCAGCGTGTCAGGCCTGTCTGCCAGCGGATAGAGATTGCACGGCTGATTGCCGAAGCGGAGCGTTTCCGGGAAGAGTTGACCAGGCTAGGTCCGGAGCGGATGGCAGAAATGCCGGCAGCCATGTTTCCGAAGATGCGTCTGGCACCTACGGTTGATTGTCCGCCAGAGCCGTGACAACAGCAGGTCATCTTCCTGCCGGTCTTAAAACTGCAGCTGTTCAGGCCCTGTGTGTCTGGCCGATGGTTGGCTGGGTTCAGGAGGTTGTTTTGTGGTCTGCTGCCGTTACCAGAGGGGCGATAATGGTTGCCTTGCAGCCGCAGCCTGGTGACGCTTCAATGGTGAAGCTGCCGCCGAAGTATTGGGTGCGCTGCTGTACATTGAACAGGCCGAAGCCGCCGGAACGCTGCCGGCGCATGATTGCGGTCGCAGGATCGAAGCCGGAGCCGGTGTCTTCTACCCGGATGGTTATGGTGTCATTGGTTCTTCCCATGGTGACCGAGGCCCGGTTGCTACCCGCATGTTTGGCCACGTTCAGCAGCAGTTCCCGCACCGCCTGAAACAGGTAGGTGCGCAGCTCATCGGCAAGCGGTTTCGGTTGGCGGTCATCGATAAACTCCACCAGCAGACCATGCTGTTCCTTGAACTCGTCGGCCAGCCACCTGACTGCTGCCTCCAGTCCGGCCTGTACCAGAATCGGCGGCCGTAGCTGGAAGGTCAGTGATCTGATGTCATGGATGGTCTTTTCCAGCAGCCGCTCAAGGGTCTTGACCGTGGCCTGTTGCTCAGGGGAGAGATCACTGTCCGCCAGGCTGTCGACCTTGATCTTGCCTAGCATCAGGCACTGTCCAACCTGATCGTGCAGCTCACTGGCGATGCCGCAGCGCACCTGTTCCTCGGTAATGGAAATCTCAAGGCCGAGTTCCTCAAGCCTGCGCTGGTAATCGAGCAATTCCATTTCTGACTGCTTGCGCTCCTCAATCTCCCGGGAGAGCTGTTCATTGGCTGCGGTGAGTGATGCCGTGCGCTCTTCGACCTGCCGTTCCAGCTGTTCCAGAGCCTCTTCCCTGAATTGCTCCGCCTTGATCCGTTCACTGATGTCCCGGATCGCGGCCACATGAATGTGGTCTCCCTGGATGTCAAAGTAACCTCCGGAAATTTCCACAGGGAACACGGTACCATCCTTGCGGCGGTGCCAACGGAGAGGGACATGGGTTTTGCCGGATTCCACAACACTTCTGGAGATGTCCGGTTCCGCGGAAACATCGGTATAGACCATGCCAAGCAGCTCTTCCCGGCTGTAGCCGTAGATTTCGGACGCGGCCCGGTTGGAATCGATGAACCTCCCCGTGGTAAGATTGACCAGAAAGATGGCATCGGACTCCACTTCAAAAAGGCGGCGATAGCGCTCCTCGCTCACCTTGAGAGCCATTTCCATCACTTTTTTGGCCGTGATGTCGGTGATGAAGCCGTGCCAGAGAATGCTGCCGTCCTCTTCCCGCATGGGCTGCGACAGTCCCTGCAGCCACTTGGTTCCTTTGCCCGGTACGATTGCCCGGTATTCATACTTCCACGGCTGCAGGGTCCTGGCGGATTCCATAATCGATGCCACTATGCCGTCCCGGTCTTCGGGGTGAAAACGTTCGAATACCAGGCTGGCATCCTCGGCGATCTCTTCTGGCCTAATGTCGTAGATGTCCATGACCCCTCTGCTGGCATAGGGGGTGCTGAAATGTCCGTCCGGGGAGAGGCGGGTCTGGAAAAGGGCGCCGGGCACCTGTGCAGAAAGGTTTCGCAGCAGTTCGTGGCTCGTCTTGAGATCCTGTTCGGCCAGCTTGCGCTCGGTGATGTCGCTTACGCAGCCGACCATTGTGAGCGGTTTCCCGGCAGCGTCCCGGTCAACGACACTGGCCTGTTCCTGTACCCAGATGACTGAGCCGTCCCTTCTGATAATGCGGAATTCGGCAGTCGAACTCTCCCGGCTGCCTTCAAGGTATTCGCGAAGGATGGCGGTCATACCGGGAAGATCGGCGGGGTGGATGAGCGTCAGGAATATGCTGCTGTTGAAGGTTTCCTCGGGGGGGCAGCCGAGCAGCTCGCAGTAGCGCCTGCTCAGGAATGCCTTGTCGGCAGCCACATCCCAGTTCCAGTAACCGTCAATAACCCGGTCGAGAATTTGCTTGCAAAGTTCGCTGCTCATCGGTTGCTTGTCTCCCGGGCTCCCCTGTTGTTACCACCAGCGCCAGAGCGCCAGGATCAGTACGATCAGGAAAACGATTGCCAGGTTCATGTAGGCCATGAAGAAAAAGACCCGCTCGTGCAGCGGTGCCGGCCGGGAAGCGGCTGCAACCAGACGCCCCACCGCAGGCAGCCTGGCCAGCAGTTCGGCACCATGGGGCGCCTGGGAGAGTACCGCTGTCAGGTCGCCACCTGCCTGGTGGCGTCCCATGTGCCCCCCCATTTTCCAGAAACGGCTGCCGGTTGCATCGTAGATCGCCCCTTCATGGGCAAACAGGGCGGGTCGCCCCTCCTTGCCGTCGCAGCGGGCCAGTTCCTCGGTGCTCATGTCACCGCTGCTGACCAGCGGGGCATCACTGTCCTGCTTCCGGTGCAGGCGCGGCCCGATTACCAGGATTACGAAGGCCGCCGAAGTCACCATGACCAGGTAGAGGGAGATCTTTACCAGCAGCAGAATGCCGAAGCGGGACTGCAGCAGCAGTTCGGGAGAGCCGACCCGGAATTTGGTCAGGATGATACCGGTGATTCCCATGATGACCATGGAGACGATACCGACCCGCATCTCGCCGCGGGGCAGGCCGCTGGAAGCATAGGCCGGCTTGAGCACCAGGTGGACGTAGCGGATGGTGCCAGACCAGAGGAGGGCAGTGCTCGGGGGCAGGTTG
>VEOV01000277.1 GCA_012026855.1 Geobacter sp. | reverse complement strand
GTGCAGATGCTTGGATGACTGGTAATCCCCCAGGTTGGTGTAGACCCGGCAGGCACCGAAACGGGCCATGAAGTCAGCAGCAATCAGCCTGGCAGTCCGCATCAGCTCCAGCAGAAGTTCGTTGTCAGCCTCCCCCATGGTGAGCAGCGATTCAATGTGCCTTTTGGGGAGCAGCACCACATGGTTTTCCCAGAGCGGGTTGGTGTGATGGAAGGCAAAGACCTGGTCATTTTCAAGGTAGACCGGCACTTCCTGAAGGCCGCTCAGAATTCTGGCGCAATAAAAGTCGCAGGCATGCTCGCCTGCAGCTCCATTGTCGGCATCATTTTTCATCAACATTGTATTCCCGCCTTTCGTTCGATCTGCATCGGTCAGACAGCCGACTTTAGCACTTTGCAAATTGATTAATATTTATTATATTCAACAACAATACTCACCTTTACTCCAGAAATGGCCGCTGTTTTCAAGGGATGACATGATTCGTACCGGATTAGCCGTAGTCGCGATTTTTTTGCCGCTCTGCCTGGCAACGGCTGTCAATGCCGAGACCGTGACCGTAGCCGGTTCCAGCGGCATGATCCCGCTACTGAAAGAACTCGGCGCCGCCTACATGAAGAAGAATCCCCACGATGAGATCAAGGTCAGCAGCAGCTCCCTTACCCAGTCCGGAGGGATCCTGGCGGCAAAGAACGGTGCGGTGGACATCGGCATGTCGGCCCGCGACCTGGAAACCAGGGAGTTGAGTTACAGTATCGACGACTACCATATTGCCAATGTGGCGGCAACAGTGGCTGTGCACAGCAATGTTGGCATCACGAACATCACTGCAAAACAGCTCTGTGCCATCTACTCGGGCAAGCTGACCAACTGGAAAGAGCTGGGGGGACATAACGCCAGAATCGTTGTCTACACCAGACCGGAAAGCGACTCGACCAAACAGGCATTTCGCAAGGGAATCCCCTGCTTCGGCGATCTGCAGGAGACCCCCGAAGCAATCTCGATGAATCATTCTACCGATATTCTGTCAGCTTTGAAGCTGACGGATGATTCGGTCGGCATCATCGATGCCATTGCCCTCGAACAGGCCAGGGGGAGGGCAAAGCCGCTCAGACTTGACGGCCGGCGCGCCTCCGCTGAAGAAGTGGCCAACGGCCACTGGCCGGTGATCAAAAGGTACAACCTGATAGTTGGCACAAAGCGCAAAAAGGCCGTTGACAGGTTCATGCGTTTCATCAAATCCCGCGAAGGAGCGGCCGTGATCAGCAGACATGCCGGCATGCCGATCAACTTTACCTACCCCTGAGGACTCTGTCCCGCAACGGCTTCAGCCCTGCCGGTACCGGCGAATAAACTCCGCAATCTTTTTGCGCGGCACCTTCATCAACTGCTGCATCAGGCTGAACGGCACTTCCTCCAGACCGTAGCTCTCCCTTATATCGGCAAGCATCCGTAGCCAGAGATGGGCCGTCATCTCGGCATCGGCCAGTGCCCGGTGATGCACGCCGTCCGTCTGCAGACTCTTGTAGCTCACCAATGTTGCCAGCTTGTGGTTGGGAGCCTCCGGATAAAGCCTCCGGGAGACCAGCAAAGAGCAGCTGAACTGGTTGTCCCGCTGGAAACCAAGCCGCTGGAATTCAGCGTCGAGGAATCTTGTATCGAAAGAAGCGTTGTGAGCCACAAGGTGGTGGTGAGCGATGAATTGCCTGAGTCTGGGCATTACTTCCCTGATGGTTGGCGCCGTTGCCAGCATCCGGTTGGTGATGCCGGTGTACTCCTCGATGAAAGCCGACACCCGCATCTCCGGATTCATCAGGCTCTGGAACCGGTCGACAATCCGGTTGCCGGCAATGAGCACCGCACCGACTTCGATGGTCCGGTCGCCAACGCCTGGAGAGAGGCCGGTTGTTTCAAAGTCGATGACAATTGTGGCGCAGTTATCCATCCAGTTCACAAACCCGTGGACAATATTTTTGCAAGCTTTGGTGCAGCAGAGTCGGCATAGGTGTCCTTTTCGAAACCGGCCACAACCGGTTCAGAGGCAGTCATTTATTAACCAAAGACAATGAAGTGAAGTTGTATACAGATGGCTGTTGATAAATTGCCTATACCTGTGGATAAGACACAAAAATGTAGTGTATCTATAGCACCTTTTCCGCTTTGCATTCAAATTAGGCAGACCAGCTAACCAGCTGATATTACGTGTCAATAACAAATTGCAGTTGAATGCGATATTATTTCAATCAGGCAAGTCGGCCAACGGTTAATAAACCGCTAAAAAAGTTGATAACTCCACTGAATGACGAGCTAATTTCACGGCAATCAACAGACACGCCGTCTTTTTTTCCAGGTATTACTCTCATGCCTCCAACCTGATTTTCTGCTTTTGCGCACCCGTCTCCCTGACCGGCCAGACATGGAATTCCTTTTCCCTGGAACTCTCCTCCAGGCTGCCGTCCATCATGCTGACGTTCCTGTAGAGACTGCCGCCGGCGCCTACAATGGCTGTGGAAGACCAGTACAGACCGGCCTGTACATTGCTGTAGCCGCTTTTATTGAGGAATTCCGCCGGCCGCTGGCCACCGCTTTTCGCCAAGCCCTCAAGTTCGGACGCTGTTGGCAGCCGCCAATCACTGTAACCGCCGTAGTCAAGGGCCGATGCCCAATTAACTGCCGCACTCCAGGACATGGCCTTGCCGGAGAGGTTGCCGGATTTTACCCACATCAGGCCGTTTTCGCGATCAATATGGCAAGCCTGGTCCAGACCGGGCAGCAGCGGCACCCCCAATTTAGTCAGATAAGCAGCGACATCATGGCGCTTGACCGCTCCTGCTTCGGAGAACTCGGCAATCAGGAACTCCCAGGCTGCGTCCTTTTTGTGGCGCAAATATTTGTTCGTGGCAACCTGCTGGTATCTGTCGGCTGCTGCGTAGATCGCGGCCCTCCATCTTTCCTTGAAGTCATTTTTTAGTTTATTGACTTCCGCTAGCCGTTTTTGCTCACTGCTTTTGTGCTGCCGGCGCAGCTCCTCCAACTGGGCGGCATGCTCCGCCTTGTAGGCTGACATGGCCTTGATGGCATCTGCCCTGTCGTTTGCCCGGGGCTTGCCACTCTCCAGGCGGGACTTCATGGCAGCGATCTGACGATCGATTTCATCCAGCTCAGCCTGCACTTTACGGATGGACTCGCCCTCCTTGCGGTTCAACTCTGCTGCAGCGGTCTCCACCCGGGCGATGGCCTCCAGCTCCTTGCGTCTCGGGATGGATTTATCCTCGGGGGCAGCCGGTTTGGCCAGCCGGGCAGTTGCGTTGCCGTCGCCATGGGACACGCAGAGCTCCTCCTTGCATGCCGCCGGTCCGCCCGTAACAGGGCTGGCGGCATACAGTGGCAGAG
>VEOV01000238.1 GCA_012026855.1 Geobacter sp. | reverse complement strand
CCCTTATTCTTGTTGGTTACGCTAAAGATCAGGAAACCGCCCAGAAGGCCGACCAGCAGGGCAACTATGACAAATACGAGATTCTCCTGTTTCACAACTCTCCCCCTATGCCTTTGCTTTAACGCCACGCTCTTCCCAGAGCGAGACAATCGGACTTGCTACGAAAACCGATGAGTAAACGCCGACAACGATGCCGATCAAAAGGGCAAAGGCAAAGTCGTGAATGACTTCACCGCCAAAAATGAACATGGCCACTGTTGCTAAAAAGGTTGTCAGGGCGGTTACGATTGTCCTTGAAAGCACTTCGTTAATACTTTTATTGAAAACGTTGTGCATTGACTGCTTCAGATCCTTGTGCAGGTTCTCCCTGATCCGGTCGAAAACAACCACGGTATCAGTAAGCGAATAACCGGCAATGGTAAGCACAGCAGTGATAAACAGAATATTTACCTCTTTCCCCATTAAATAAAAAACAGCGAACATGGCCAATACGTCATGCAATGTAGCTATTACCGCGCCAACTCCGAATTTGAAGTCGAAACGCCAAGCTATGTAGATGATGATGCCGAGCATTGAAATTACGATGGCGGTCAAGGTATCCTTGCGCAGCTTGTCACCGACCGATGGGCCAATCTCCGTGGAGCTCTCCACTACGAACTGGTTGCCGGGGAATTCTTTCTTGAAAACATCCTCGATGGTATCGGCCACCTTACCGGTTGCCAGCGTGGTTTTACCAATCTTCACCAGCAATTTGTTCCCCTCCTTGATGTCCTGGAGAGAAGCTTCCTTTAGGTTGTGCTTGATAAGAGCCTCACGCGCCTTATCCATCCCGACCGGTTGGCTGAATTTGAGCTGCACAGCTGTTCCGCCAGAGAAGTCGATCCCCATATTGGCGGCGCCGCGGGCCATCTGAATCATGCCGACCAGACCCAGTATGGCAATAATGCCGGAGATGACGAAGGAGATCTTCCTCATGCCGATGAAATCTATATTTGTTTTGCCGATAAGTTCCATTGATTCCCCCTAAATGCTCAATCTCTTCACGTTCATCCGTTTGAGCGCGAAGTCAAAGACCACTTTGGTGGCCAGAAGCGATGTAAACAGGTTGATGATGATACCGAGACTCAGGGAGACGGCAAAGCCCTTGACCGGCCCGGTGCCGAACTGGAACAGCACGGCAGCAGTAATCAGAGTTGTCACGTGGGAGTCCATGATGGTCAGGAACGCCTTGTCGTAACCGGCGTCAACCGCAGCTATGGCCGGCTTGCCGAGGCGCAGTTCCTCACGGATCCGCTCGAAGATCAGTACGTTGGAGTCAACCGACATACCGACCAGAAGGACGATAGCAGCAATGCCGGGCAGGGTCAGGGTCGCGCCGAGGGCAGCCAGGGCGCCCATGAGGAAGATGATGTTGAGCACCATGCCGTAGTTGGCCACCAGGCCGCAAGCCTTGTAGTAGATCGCCATGAAGACCACGACCAGCAGCACGCCGATCAGACCGGCCATCAGCCCCTTGTGGATTGAATCCTCGCCAAGGGACGGGCCGACGGTGACGTTCTGGACGATCTTGACCGGCGCAGGGAGCGAACCGGCGCGCAGCACCAAGGCAAGGTCAGCAGCATCCTTGTCGGTGAAGGAGCCGGAAATCTGGGCGCTGCCGCCGGAGATCCGCTCGCGGATGACCGGGGCTGAGTAGATGGTGCTATCCAGCACAACGGCAAAGCGCTTGCCCACATTGGCAGCGGTAATCTGGTCGAACAGCCGTGCGCCGGTGGAGTTGAATTCGATGGCCACGTAGGGCTGGTTGAACTGGGAATCGATCCGCACCTGGGCATCGGTGAGCAGATCACCGGTGATCATGGCTTTTTTCTTGACGACCAGCGGAGTCTCGGTAACTGCTCCGGTGGTCTGGTCGACCCGCTTCTCCATCAGCAGCTCGTCATCCTCGGGGAGTGAACCGGGGGTGGCGGTGGCCGGATTGATATTCTCATCCAGCAGCTTGAACTCGAGCCTGGCGGTCTTGCCGATCAACTCGATGGCGCGCTTGGGATCCTTGATACCCGGCAGCTGCACCACGATATTGGTGAGCCCTTCCCGGGCGATAACCGGCTCGGAAACGCCAAACTGGTCAATCCTGTTGCGGATGGGCTCCAGCGCCTGGGAAACCGCCTTGTCCTTCCGGTCCTGGGCCACCTTCTCATTCATCCGGACCTGCATGACAGTGAAACCGCTCTCCTCATAATTAGGGAGCAGCTCCATTTCCGGATACTTCTTCTTGATCATCGCCTGCACTGTATCGGCAGTCCCTTTGTCATACAGGGTCAGCTTGACCTTGTCGGCCCCTTCGCGGGCAATGTGCTTGAAGCGCAGGGTCTGGGCGGTGAGGGAATCCTCGATGTCGGTGGCAATCAGGTCGAGAGCCCCTTCGACGGCCTTGGGAGTATCAACCTCCATGACCAGGTGTGAGCCCCCCTGCAGGTCAAGACCGAGATGAATCTTGTCCTTGGGAAGCATCCCACTCCACCAGGTCGGCAGCTTGGAGACAAGTGTGGGGGTCAGATAGACGGCAGACAGGATGAGAAAGGCGATAACAAGCAGCGGTCGCCAGTTGAGTCCTTTTGACATTCAGGAAACTCCTTTCAGCTGGTTTCAGTTTGAGATCTATTTATCTACAACAGCAGCGATGTGACCTTTGTTGAACTTGATGTTGACGCCGTTGGCCACTTCAAGGGTTACCACGGTCTCTTCCACGGCAGCTATCTTGCCGTGCATGCCGCCGGCCGTAATGACCTGGTCACCCTTCTTGATGGCTTCGAGCAGGGCCTTGTGCTCCTTGGCCTTCTTCTGCTGCGGGCGGATGAGGAGGAAGTAGAAAATGGCAAACATTATAACCAGCGGTACAAGGCTTGTCAGTGCACCTTGTCCACCACCTGCTGCAGCGCCTCCCGGCGGGGTTCCCATCGCGTATGCCAGACCAATCATCAGCTGTTCCTCCAAAAAAAATATCGGTTTTTCAAATTGTGAATATTGCCTTAAAAAGCTCTGAATATCAACACTAATAAGCTGGCCGTTCTCTTTTTGCGTAAAACTCGTTGCGGAAGTCAACGAAGCGCCCGGCCACGATGGCCGCCCTGGCCTGCTTCATCAGGTTCAGGTAGTAATGCAGGTTGTGCAGCGTGTTGAGACGAGCCGAAAGAATTTCGCCGCAGCGGAACAGGTGGCGCAGATAAGCGCGGCTGAAGGTGCGGCAAACATAGCAGTCGCACTCCGGATCCAGGGGGGACTCATCATCCAGGTACTCACCCCGCTTGATGTTCACCCGGCCAAAAGAGGTGAAGAGCATGCCGTTGCGGGCATTGCGGGTCGGCATGACGCAGTCGAACATGTCGAAACCGGCATGCACCGCCTCAATCAGATCCTCCGGCGTGCCGATCCCCATGACATAGCGCGGCTTGTCCGCCGGGAACATCGGGGGCGCTGAACCGGATCACATCCAGCATCCGCTCCTTCTCCTCCCCCACCGACACCCCGCCCAGGGCATAGCCGTCAAAACCGATCTCCCGCAAATCGTTCATGCTCCGCTGGCGCAGCTCCGGGAAGATTCCCCCCTGAACAATGCCGAACAGCGCCTGATCATCCCGGGTCTTGGCATCCTTGCAGCGTTGTGCCCAGCGAGTGGTCATCTCCAAGGATTTTTTCACATAGTCAAAATTGGCCGGCGATGGCGGGCACTCGTCGAAACACATCATGATGTCCGAGCCGAGCGCTTCCTGGATGGCGATGGAGACTTCCGGGGAGATAAAATGGCGCGAGCCGTCGATGTGGGACTGGAACTTGACCCCCTCTTCGGTGATCTTGCGCAGCTCACCCAGGCTGAACACCTGGAAGCCGCCGCTGTCGGTCAGGATCGGGCCGTGCCACTGCATGAACTTGTGCAGCCCACCCAGCTTTTTCACCAGCTCGTGGCCGGGGCGCAGGTAGAGATGATAGGTATTGCCGAGGATAATCTTGGCGTCGATCTGCTGCAGATCATCAGGTGTCAGGGACTTGACCGTCGCCTGGGGGCCGACCGGCATGAATATGGGGGTGGGGATGCTGCGGTGG
>VEOV01000337.1 GCA_012026855.1 Geobacter sp. | reverse complement strand
CGTCAACGGCACTGTGGTCGCTGTGCCGGTCACCACCCCGGTTGCCCTGGGCGCCACGGTAACCATTGGTGGCAGCTATTCTGACGCAACTTCTACCTACGTTTACGTTCCGGCCGATGGCGCCAGCAATGCCAGCATCAACGGCATCAAGCTAAACGCCACTGTTGTCATCAACGCAGTAGAAAGGACTGTCAGAGCAGTTACCGACAACGCCTCGGGATTCTCCATCATCCAGGTTGACAAACTCCCCGCCGATCCTGGCGCAGGTCTTGTTGTCGGTGAGAAAACAACGGTCCATGCAACCGTAACCCCTTCTGCCAGGGTAACGGCAACCGCCAACGTGACCGCCAATGTGACCATGACTGCCACATCATCGGCTGATGTCAATGCATTTGCCACATCAGGCAATGTTGCCAACACCTTTTACCCGGTGAGCGCCAGTCTCACCAAGTATGTGCGCAATGTAACCAATGCCAACGGCGCCAGCGCTTCATTTATCTCCATCAACGGCATCACCTACTGGAAAGAGCCGTATACGACCCAGGTAACGGCCAAGCCTGGCGAAGTTCTCGAATACGTGCTGGTGGCATCCAACGGCTCGGCAACCGGAGTTACCCAGGTAGTGCTGACAGACCTGGTTCCGGTTGACTACGTGACCCTTCCCGCTGCCGGTGCCGGCCCTTATGGCGGCAAGGCCTTCCGCTACTTCCCGGATGCATCGGTCACCTCAGGTGCAGGCAGCAGCATTGACTACACCATTTCCCAGGGTGATGACGCGGTTGATTACAACGCAACATTCGATACCACCGCAGGTGCGAAAAAGGGTCAGATCAAGGCCTGGATCGGCGGAGCAGCACCGGTCTACAACACCAATGGCAGCATTGCCGGCAACAAGAGCATCATCCTGATGTATCAGGCTACCGTAAACCCTTAAAGGATTGTAAGTGCGTCTAAACCGGACACATAGTCTCTGCAGCAGGATCATTGGCCAACTGGCCGGTGCTCTCCCCCGTCTGACGGGTGGCAACGGCGCTTCTGCGCCCTGCCGTGCTGCAGAGGTTCGTCCGGCAACTGCAATCAGCAAGAAGCCAATGGGCTGGCTCTGGACGGCACTCTTCATCATCTGCCTTGTGCCGTTCCAGGCCATTGCAGCCAGCAATGGCGACAAATTTGTTAACTGGGCTCAGCTTTCAAGCTCCGAGTTCTCCCCGGTCGCAGCTACTGCTACTGTCACGCTGACCATCCAGAGCCGTACCAAATCAACGATCGAGTTCATGAAGTATTCCCCTGGCGTCACTGGGGCAGTGATGACCACTGTTCCCAATACCTCCTACCAGAAAGGCTCTACAGGGCAATTCACAAATCTGCCTGCACCACGGGAGTTTGGCTCCAAAAACCCGATTGACATCTCAGTTCCAGTGCCGCTGCAAACGTCCAAGGTTTTCCATGCCGGAGCACCGGTATTTATCAGGGTTACCGATAACGACCAGAACATTGACAGCACCTTGACTGAAACCCTGACAGTAACCGTATCAGACCCGGCAACCGGCGACACCCTGACACTCCGGCTGACGGAATCCGGCCCGGACACCGGTGTATTCACCGGCTACTTCCAGACGCTAAGCGCTACTTCGCCTCAGAACAACGGCACACTGGCAGTTGTCGAATCCAGCCAGCTGAAGGCTCAGTACATTGACATAGCCGACGGCAGTGACAGTTCGACCGACGCCGCCCTGGTAGACCCATACGGTATTGTCTTCGACACCATCACCGGCGCACCAATCGATGGCGCCACAATTGAACTGCTGGATGCCGCCACCGGACTGCCGGCGGTCGTGCTCGGCGATAACGGCGCCAGCGGCAACACCTTCCCGAGCAAAGTCATCTCGGGCGGCACTGCCACCGATGCCGAAGGGAAAGTATACTCCTTCGCCCAGGGTGGCTACCGGTTCCCCTATGTTGCAGCCGGCAACTACATCCTCAAGGTAACACCGACAGACAGGTACATCGCACCATCGACCCGGACAACTGCACAGATACAATCTATCCCCGGAGCGCCCTTTACCATCCTCGAACCTGGTTCCCGCGGTGAAGTGTTCACCGTGCCGGTTGGCCCCGCTATCAGGGTCGACCTCCCCCTTGATCCAAAAATCGGCTCTCTCTGGCTGAGCAAGAATGCCGGCAAAAGCCTTGTTTCTACAGGAGAATTTCTCAGCTACGACATTCACATCGAAAACAACGACCCGGTCGGCACTCTCTTCGCAACTGTTATCACTGACAGACTGCCGACAGGCTTCAGATACAAAAAAGGCTCTGCCAGAATCAACGGCGCCCCGGTCGCAGACCCGCAGATTTCAGCTGACGGCAGCACTCTGACTTTCAATATCGGCACCATCCCGCCGGCAACTGTCCTCACCCTGCGTTACGTGACTTCAGTCGGCGCCGGAGCAAAACCCGGGGCTGCAGTCAATACCGCTTCGGCGGCCACAACACCTGCCGTTGCCATAAAAGATGCCACGGCAACCGTTACCGTCCAGGAGCCTTTCATGCAGAACCGTACCCTGATCATGGGACGGGTTTTTGTCGGCAGTTGCAGCGACAACCCGGACGAAATGAAAAAGGGGATGGAAGGAATCGGCATCTATCTTGAAGACGGCACTTTCGTCTTCTCCGACAAATTCGGCATGTTCCACTTTGAAGGGGTTCGCCCCGGATCCCATGTGGTCCAGCTTGATATTGACACCATCCCGGCCGGCTACGCCATCCAGCAGTGCGAAGAGAACAGCCGCTTTGCCGGCAGGGCATATTCGCAGTTTGTCGATCTGCAAGGCGGCACCATGTGGCGCACCGATTTCTACCTCGGCAGGATCGCGCCTCCGGCTGCCACTTCTTCAACAGAAAAGATGGCTGCGACCGGCATGGAAGTAACGACACCGGCACCCCCTGTCCCGCCTGCGCCGGTTCCACCAGCAGCTGTCTCTGCTGCGGTGGCAAAGAAAGCCGCTCCGCTGCAGCCGGCGACATACAAGGGGGAAATCACCCTTGAACTGCTCAGCAGCCAGAGAGGCGATTTCATTGACTATCGCATCCCCCTCCATGCCCATACCGTGCCGCTGAAAGACCTGAAATTGACGGTCACCCTGCCGGAAGGGGCCATCTACCAGCCCGGCAGCAGCAGTTTTAACGATCAGCCGCTGGCAGACCCGCAGGCAAGCGGAGCACTGCTCATCTTCCCGATTGAGGATGCCAACGAACTCTGGCGGCGTGAGCTGCATTTCACAGCAAGAATAGACAAGAGCCGTCAGGCCGGTGAATTTGAAACCTCTGCAATCCTCAGGTTTGATACCAATGCTGCCAAAGGGGTCATGACTCCCGAGCTTGTCAACACCCTCTCTCTGGCCAAAGGAGAAAAGATCATCCCGCTGCCGCTCTTCGTCTTCCGACCCCACTTCCCCACCTTCGGCGACGAGCTGAGTGAGGCTGACCGGAGTGAACTTGACGGGCTGGTGGCCAGGCTGAGCGGCAAAGTTGTGCAGAAGATTGAGGTTGCCGGTCATACCGATAATGTGCACATTGCCCCGCGCAGCCGCGGCGTTCATGCCGATAACGCAGCCCTCTCCCTGGCAAGAGCCAGGAGTGTCGGCAATTACCTTGCTGCAGCCCTGCAACTGCCGCCGGAAGCTCTCCAGCTTGAAGGCAAAGGGGAGAAAGAGCCGATTGCATCCAACAGAACGGTTGCAGGCAAAGCCCTGAACAGACGGGTAGAAGTGAAGATTACTGCCGTGGAGCGAATCGTGACCTCCACGCTGACAATCATCAAAGAGCGCAGTGGCGTCAAAAAGATGGAGACCATCGGGATCATCCAGGAAGCCAAACCTGACGCTGTTGAGCCGCTCAAGCCTCTCCAGCCAGCCATCAGCAGTGAAACCGCCCAGTCCGCTTCCGATGCTGTCACCAGTGCCGCGGCTAAGCCAGAAACCGGTGCAGCCATGAGCGCAAAAACCGGGGCCAAATCTGCCCAGGCAGCCGTTGTAGCGGCAAGTCCAGCTGTGGAATTCGCAGGAACAGGCGAAAACGCCAGGATGATATCTGTAATGCGGGATGAAGTGGTTCATTACCGGGTCAGAATCAATAATCTTGCCGCCAAACAGGGCAAACTCAGAATCAGCGTCAAGCTACCTGAAAATCTGCTCTACATGAGCGGCAGCTCCAGCTTTAACGGAGCCGCTACTGCCGAGCCGGAGGCAAAAGGCTCTACAGTAAGTTACGAACTGCCGGTTCCAGCCGGGAAGAAGAGCCTGCTCCTCGGCTTCCAGGCAGTTCTGGATGGCGAGAGAACCGACAAAATGCCGGCTGGCGTTACTGTTCAGGTCTTCAGCGCCGCTGGCGCTCTGATAACTACCCTGAGTGCCGAGTGTGAACTCGTTGACAACCCAGCCCTGCTGGCAATGATCGAGGCTGTCAAGGAACCTGCGGAAGCTCTGACTGCAGTTGAGACTGCCAGCGCAGCAGAACAGGCAATCAAGAAGAACCATGAAGAGTTCAGCGAGAAAGTTGGCAGGTCCGGCAGCATAGAGTCTCTGCCGGGCAGAGTAGCTTTCAAAGAAGCAGATGAATCTGTTACCGGGGAACAGGGCATACACTCTCCAGCCGACGGCAGCACAGTAGTTAACAGGATAAATGCCGTTAGACTCATCCTTGACTCCCAGCTCAAACCAGTGCTTGCGGTTGATGGCAAAGAGATTTCCGATGAGAGAATCGGCTTCACCATGAAGGACAACAAAAGCGGCAAGACTCTTTACAGCTATATCGGCCTGGACCTTGGAGATCCGGGCGATCACGTTATAACCCTGCAAGGGAAGGATACTTTCGGCAACAACCGCTACACATCGGTAGCAAAGATCAAACGGTCCGGTGAAATAGCCGCTATCAAGATAGTATCCACTGAAGGCAATATTGCCGATGGCAAGACCCCGGTAAAAATCCAGCTCCAGCTGTTTGACCGGCAGGGTAACATTATCAGGGCTGCAGCGGAACTCAGCATTAAATCCGGAGATCTGCGGACTGCTAGCACAATCGAAACAGGCCGGACCGGCTCAACTGCCAGTCTGAAAGTTGATGCTGACGGCAATGGCTATTTTCTGCCTGTTTCCTCCAGCGGACTCTACCGCTTTACCCTCGGCTACGGCCAGAATCTGTCAGTTGAAGCTGACACCTATGTCAAACCGAAGATGCGCGACAACTGGATACTGGTCGGTATTGCCGAAGGGACTGCCGGTTACAACACCGTCTCCGGCCATATGGAAAACCTGAAAGCATCCGGCACGGTCGAGCACTTCTACGACAAGGAGCGGCTGGCATTCTACGCCAAGGGGACCATCAAGGGTGAATGGCTCCTGACCATGGCCTATGACAGTGCCAAGCAGAAAACCGGCATGAACGGCAATTCTCTCTTCCAGACCATTGACCCAAACAGCTACTACACCCTCTACGGCGATGGCGCTTCCCAGGGCTATGATGCCGCCAGCCAGGGGAAAATCTACCTGAAGATTGAACGGGACCAGTTCTATGCCATGTTTGGGGACTACGATACCGGCCTGACGGTAACTGAGCTCTCCCGCTACAGCCGCAGATTGAACGGCTTCAAGAGCGAATACCGCTCCAAGAACGTTGAGGCGACAGTCTTCGGCTCAGAAACCGCCCAGGCCTTTGTCAGGGACGAGCTGCGCGGCGACGGCACTTCCGGACTGTACTCCCTGTCAAAGAAAGGGATTGTCTTCAACACTGAGAAGATTACCATCGAGTCAAGAGACCGGTTCCACAGTGAAGTGGTCACCACCAGCAAACAGCTGTCGCGCTTTGTGGACTACTCCATTGACTACGAATCGGGCAAGATTTTCTTCAAGAGCCCGGTGCCGAGCAGAGACGAACTGCTTAACCCGGTCTACATAGTTGTTGAGTATGAAGTTCTCAATCCCGGCATGAATGCGGTTACGTACGGTGGCCATGCCGCCGCCACCCTGCTTGACGGCAAACTCAAGACCGGCGCCAGCTACGTCCACGAAGGGCATGTCAATGGCGAGAGTAACCTCTATGGAGTGGACGCCAATGTTGATCTGGGTTCCGGCACAAAGGCCAGGGCTGAATTCGCCACCACCACCAATGATCTCGGCACCACCAGGAACAGCGGCAATGCCTGGCTTGCCGAAGTCACCCATATCGACCAGAAGCTGAGCGGCAAGGCCTACTATCGCGAGCAGGACCAGAGTTTCGGCCTGGGACAGCAGAAGGGGAGCGAATCCGGCACGCGCAAATTCGGTGCAGAAGGACAGTACCTCATTGACAAGCGGATTTCGGCCGGCGGACAGGCATATCGCCAGTACACCCTGGCAACCGGTGCTGTCAGGGAT
>VEOV01000183.1 GCA_012026855.1 Geobacter sp. | reverse complement strand
TTCTTCAGGTGTGCATACCAGGCAAAAGTCATGAAAATATTGGAAATAAAAAGCAGTGCTACTGTTCTCAAACAGACCCCCGCTCCTCATCCAGTTCCTGCACCCAGCCGTTATCTAACCCGGCTGCTGCCAGCGCCTCTACGGCTGCATCGTACTCATCCTGATTGACCGGCCGGTCAATGCCGGTCATGGTTGCTGCCCTGCCGGCCGGGAAGTACTGGCTCATCAGGGCGATATGGGTCTCTGTGCCGATGTTGTCCGCAATCCACTGGATGGTTGCGCTGCTCCCGGACTTCCCCTCCGGCAGCACCAGATGGCGAATGATCAACCCCTTGACGGCAATGCCGTTGTCGTCGCTTTCCAGCTGACCTACCTGGCGGAACATCTCCCTGACCGCCTCCCGGTTAGCATCGCTGTAATTCCCGGCATTGGAGAGCTGCCGGGCGACGCTGTCGTCGGCATACTTCATGTCAGGCAGGTAGATGGCAACCACGCCCTCAAGGAGTGCCAGGGCATCGACCCGCTCATAGCCGCTGCTGTTCCAGACCAGCGGCAGACTGAACCCCTGGGGAATCGCCAGCCAGAGCGCTGCCAGAATCTGCGGCATGAAGTGGGTCGGCGTGACGAAGTTGATGTTGTGCGCACCGCGCTTCTGCAGCTGCAGCATCCTCTTTGCCAGAGCGGCGGTGGTCAGCTCCTCGCCGTTCCCCAGCTGGCTGATGGGGAAGTTCTGGCAGAAGACGCATTGCAGGGTGCAGCCTGAGAAGAAAATCGTCCCGGAGCCCTTGGTGCCGGAAATCGGCGGTTCTTCGCCCCGGTGCAGGTTGGCAGAGGCGATTTTCGGCCTGAAGCCGGAGCGGCAGATGCCGGTCTCACCCTTGAGCCGGTTCACCCGGCACTCATGGGGGCAGAGATCGCAGCTGGCAAGCCGTTGATAGGCGGCTTTCACTCTCTGGAGCAGTTCACCTGAATTGTAAAGATCGATATAATTCACAGCTATTACTTCTTATGTTGCTCCATCATTTCGACAAAGCGATTAAAGAGGTACTGCGAGTCATGGGGCCCGGGCGACGCCTCTGGGTGATGCTGCACCGAAAAGATCGGCAGCTCGCAATGCCTGATCCCCTCAACAGTCTGGTCATTGAGATTTTCATGGCCAAGACAGGCGTCATCACCCAGGGAGGCAAGGTCTACGGCAAAGCCGTGATTCTGCGAAGTAATTTCGATCCTGTTGGTCAGCTTGTCCATTACCGGCAGGTTGGAACCGTGGTTACCGAAGGGGAGCTTGACCGTCTTGCCACCCAGGGCAAGGCCAAGGAGCTGGTGCCCCAGACAGATACCGAAAATCGGTTTCTTGCCGACAAACTTGCGGATTTCTTCCTGCACGGCAACCAGCGGCTCAGGGTCACCGGGGCCATTCGATAGGAAAATGCCATCCGGGTTCAGCGCCATTGCATCGGCCGCGCTCGCCTGCGCCGGCAGCACTGTCACCTTGCAGCCGCGTTCGCTCAGCATGCGCAGGATGTTGCGC
>VEOV01000271.1 GCA_012026855.1 Geobacter sp. | reverse complement strand
CCTTGAAGAGGCCCGGTGCATATGCAGCGCCGATGGGGAGGAGGAAGTAGTAGACGGTGGAGAAAATCCACCAGCCGAAGAGAAACGCGCTTTTCTTGTGGTGCAACTCGATAAACTTTGGATTCTGGGCGATTGCTTTCCAGTCATACTGTTTTTCTGCCATGGTTAGGTACTCCTTTCATTTGTTGTTCAGATCCGTTGCGGGTCGGCGTCCCGGCCCTTGAAAACTCTGATGTCCTCTGTAGCCTCCTTTCATAAAATTTTTAGTGTAACAGTGCTGCTCCTGTCTGCTTACTTAGCGTAACCGAACTTCATGGAAAGCATGTCTGCTCCCTCAATCAGTGATGGAATAATTTCGTTTTCCAGCCTCTCGGACAGCATCCTGAACGATGGCCCCAACATGGTTATGGCCCCGACAACCTTGCCGGCGTAATCCTTGACGGCCACAGCCACACTGATGACCCCTTCACCCAGACCGTTAAAATCAACTGCTACCCCTGCCTTTCTGATGTTATCCAGTTCTGCTTCCAGTAAATTAACGTCACAGGGGGTTTTTCTGCTTTTCAGCTTCTTAAAGAGCTTTTCAATCTCCCTGGTTTCCAGGGCCTTGATTACCTTGCCGGCAGCATTGCTGAAAAAGGGAAAACTTCTGCCGATAAGCACTTCAGCCTTTACCCTTTGTTCACAGTCCGCCATGTCCAGAAACAGCACTTCGTCATCCTTGAGAACGGTCATGTAGACAGCTTCATCATGCTTTTTCGCCAGATTTTCAATGACCGGATGGGAGTGCTTGATGAGATTTGTGCTGTTGAGGATTTTTTGCGACAGCCCCACGGCACTGATCCCCAGCTGGTAATTGCCACTACGGGCTTCCTTTTCGACAATGCCTCTTTTCTCAAGTGTCGCTAACAGGCGATATGCCTTGTTTCTGCTGATTCCCAGCGAACAGCAAAGATGGGTAACGGTTATCTGCGTCGGATCAGATGCTATGATTAATTCCAGAGTATCGAAGGCCATGTCCACGGTGCGGACAGAGTAGTCCGGAGGGCTTTCAAGTTTCATGTTGAGACCTCTTCCAAAGCATGAATGTTGTACTGCTGCATCAAGGTGAAACAGAATGCGTACAGAAGCTGCTGCTGACTGAAGCTGCTGTTTCGGATTTAGGCTGAAGGGGCAGGCGGGGCACGGGCGATAGTAAGTGCCGGGTGGGTGAATGAATGGGCAACAAGAACTGGTATATCCTTGAATATGACTGCGCGTTGGCTGGGAGATGCTTTGAAGACCGGTACGACGCAGGCGAAGTCATCAACTGAATAGTTGCCTGCATCAAGCGGTTTACTGGTAACGTTTTCAATGATGGCGCGCGGTTGCTGTTTTGGCGCACCTGGTCCGGAAAGGTTAGGGGTTCGCATCCCCAGGAAGACGAGGAAGAAAGATGCGATGAAAATTGTGCTTAATAATATTTTCCTGTTCATAGAAGTGTCCAATTAAATCGGCACAACAAACATTTGGTGCTTGACTATAATATGTAATAAAATACTATTTGCTATACCTAAGTATTTATATAACAACTTTTTATTCGCTGCGCAACATATTTTTATGAAAT
Organism: Geobacter sp.; assembly: GCA_012026855.1. GTDB lineage: Bacteria > Desulfobacterota > Desulfuromonadia > Geobacterales > DSM-12255 > VEOV01. The sequence goes on along the minus strand of VEOV01000271.1, from coordinate 4,214 downwards.
CGACCGGATTCGCTACCAGGCTGAAATTGTTGATGTATTATGGTTGTAAATGTTTTGCTTTTGTGTTCAACTTCGTGTAATTGTTGAGCAAATAATCAGTTGTTCTGGCTCCGGATGAGATGGGTTTTAATCATGCTCTTCACTTTTGACAAAAATCGTTATATTGTCTGCCGGTATTGTCACAGCATGGCTGGTTATTTCCCGTGGGTCAAATCCATCGGCATCAAATGAGGTTAAATGGCACGCAACCCGGCGCAGGTCGCCAACATTGTTGACAATATCAGGCGCTTTTTTCAGGTACTGAATGAGCACTCCAAACATGTGGAGCGCGAGACCGGGCTTACCGGGTCTCAACTATGGGCAATCAAGACCATAGCCGGGGCTGAGCCCATCAAACCATCCGAGTTGGCAAGGCGCATGTATCTGCATCCGGCTACTGTTGTAGGCCTTATCGATCGTCTTGTGAACAGGGGGTTAGTGGTACGTGACCGCTCAGAGCAGGACAGGCGTGTGGTGGAAATCAGGCTGACAGAGGCTGGCAGGAGGCTGTTGCGGTCTGCTCCAGAGGTCCCTCAGGAAATGATAGTCGAAGGGTTGGAAGGCCTTACTAGTGAAAAACTCTCAAGGGTGGCTGATGGTATGGAGGAGTTGGTGGTAATTCTAGGTGCGCAAGGACTGGCGCCCCAGCTGCTGCTCTCTTCAGAAGTCAATATTCCTGCACAGGGACAAGCATAATGGTGACCTGGTATCAGAATGCTCGCCCCAGGCTGATCCCCACAAGTGAGACAACCCCTTCGCGGCCGAAGAGGGGGGTGTAGGCTGCCCGCATCATGAAGCCGGGCTGCTCCCGCTGATAGCGGTAGCCGATGTTTGCAGAACCGATCAACCCCCGATGCATTCCGACCCAGTCTGTGATTTCAAGATAGGTCGCTCCGCCTCCCAGTTCGAATTTATGGTTTCCCGAAGAGAGATAGCTGACCCCTAACGGAATGCCGTAGCCGACTATCAGTGTCGACACCCCCGCCCTGGCCGCAAAGTTATCACTTACCATTCGCTCGTAGTAGACACCAAGCCCTACCGATTGGCCGAGCAGTTCGCCAAAGACCGCGTTCCTGGCAGGTTCTTTGGCGCCAGCTGTCTCCTCAGCGGACTGCACTGTGGCGGGCAACAGGCCTGCAAGCAGCATGATCAGGGTTATGACTGCCGTTTTGGCTGCATTGGTGCGTGACCGTGTCATATGGAACCCCCTAGGATGGTGTGCTATGGGGAGCCGGCCTTTACGGAGCTGTTGCCAGTTCCAGCTGCTCCAGGTATGCCAGTGCTTCGGATTGGGTGTTGCCGCACATCTGCAGCGATGGCTGCAGGCTGCTGCAGACCGCCGGGCGCTCGTCAAGGCCGAAGATACGGCAGTGGTTGTCGTCTGTCAGCTGGCTGCAGCGGATGCCGGCCGGCTTGCCCAGGGGCATGCCCGGAATGGGGGAGGAGATTGACGGGGCAATGCAGCAGGCTGCACAGCCGGTTCGGCAGGTTAAGGGTGATTCTTTCATGGTTTCCACCGGTTAGCCTCCTTTGCCACGGTGCTGGCGTAAAGGGGGTTGCCTCTGGCACAGTTCTCGGGTATGACTGTACTGCCCCAGGCAATATTTAGCAATACATGTCTCCGGAGATTACTTGAAGTTTATCGTTACCCTCTTGTTGTTGTCAGCATTTTCAGTCCTCCCCCTTTTTGCTCAAGAGCTTCCTCCGGCAACGGCACTGAGGCAGGTTGTCCCGCAATCCCGCATCGATCTGCTCATGCAGGCCGCCATGGAGAAGAAGCTCATCGCCGGCGGTGTGGTACTGGTTGGCGGGGCGAAAAAGACATATTTCAGCCGGGCGTACGGCAAAGTCTCACCCGCTGGCGATGCCAAAGAGGTGGCCGTTGACACCATCTTTGACCTGGCCTCGCTCACCAAGGTTATTGCCACCACCCCCTCCATCCTGAAGCTGGCCGAGGAGCGGAAACTCTCCCTGGTGGATCCGTTGAAGAAGTGGCTGGTTGAATTTGAGGGGAAAGGACGGGATGAACTGCTGCTGCTTAACCTCCTCACCCACACATCGGCCCTTAACGATATGCCGCTCAATCCGGCAAGCCCGATGCAGAGCGCGATTGCAGCCGCAGCTGCCCAGACGCTGAAGGGGGAGATCGGCAGCCGTTTTCATTACGCCGATATCAACTTTATTCTGCTTGGGGAGGTTGTCCGGCGCACAACTGGCCAGACTCTTGACGAGTATGCCCTGAAGAGTTTCTACCAGCCGCTGGGGATGAAGGATACCTGTTTCAGGCCGCCCAAGGAGAAAATGTCCAGAATTGCCTCAACTGCCGGCGATACCATTCTGATTACCGGGGAGGTGCAGGACTATGTTGCCCGCCAGCTTGGCGGAGTTGCCGGCCACGCCGGGCTGTTCAGCACAGCTGGCGACCTGGCCCTGTTCTGCAGGATGCTGCTCGGCGGCGGAGAGGTCGACGGCGTAAGGGTGCTGGAGCAGCGCACTGTCAGCCAGATGACAGCGCCATACTTTTCCCGGGGTGGAAGGGTGATCCGCGGTCTGGGGTGGGACATCGCCTCGCCTTACTCTGCTCCGCGGGGCAATTTCTTTTCCCGGGGTTCGTTCGGCCATACCGGCTACTCGGGAACCTCTGTCTGGGTCGATCCGGAAGCCGATATCTTTGTGATTCTCCTTACTACCCGCCTCGATTACCGCAATAAATCAGAATTCAGCCAGCTGCGCAGTGAGCTTTCAACCCTGGCGGTGGAGGCGTTTGGTTCGCCCCAGCTGCTGAAGGAGCTGGAAGAGGAGTAAAACCGAAACCGGATAGAACTACCTGGCCCTTGGCGCACGCCGCGGATGGCGGGCAGCCGGTGCTGACGCCGGTTTAGCTGGTCTGACATGGGGCTGTGCCGTGCCGGCAGCTGCCGGTTTATGCCCTGTCGTCTGCGGTTGCGCCTGTTTCGGTGCGGCTGTTTTGCGTCTGGGCTGCGGTTGGCGCGGCGGCCGGGCAAACTCCTGATCCTTCTGCGGTGCCGCTACCGTGTAGTCAAACCCCGTCACCTTGCGCCGCTCCAGGGTAGCCCCCAGTTTCTTTTCGATGGTGCGCACCATCTGATCATCCTCGGCAGTCACCATGGTAAAGGCATCGCCGCTTTTGGCCGCCCGGCCGGTACGGCCGATGCGGTGGACGTAGGCTTCCGGGGTGTCGGGGATGTCATAGTTGATGACATGGGAGATCTGGGAGACGTCGATCCCCCTGGCAGCAATATCGGTGGCAACCAGAATCTGGAAAGTGCCGTTGCGGAAGCCGTCCAGCGCCTGTTGACGGCGGTTCTGGGAGAGATTCCCCTGCAGTGATGCGGCCGTGTAACCGGCTTTTTCCAGCTGCTCGCCAATCCTTTTGGCGCGGTGCTTGGTCTTGGTGAAGACCAGGACCGATTCAGTGTCGGTATGTTTGAGCAACTCCAGCAGGAGTGCTGTTTTCAGATGCTGGGCAACCGGATAGAGGGCGTGGCTGACCGTGACGGGCGGGGCGGTGTTTCCCACCTGGACCGTGACCGGGTCGACAAGAATGTCGCTGGCCAGGGCGCGGATGTCCGGTGGCATGGTGGCTGAGAACAGCAGGGTCTGCCGCTTTGCCGGAAGCTGCTTGAGGATGCGGCGGATGTCGGGGAGAAAACCCATGTCGAACATCTGGTCAGCCTCATCGAGCACCAGCAGCTCCAGGTGGGAGAGGTCGATGGTCCCCTGGGACATATGGTCCAGCAGGCGGCCGGGGCAGGCGACGACGATTTCCACCCCCTCCTTCAGCTGCTTGATTTGTGGATTGACGTTGACGCCGCCGTAGACGGTGATGCTTTTCAGGCGGGTCTGTTTGCCCAGCTGCCGGAAGGAGTCGTTGATCTGCTCGGCCAGCTCACGGGTCGGGGCGATGATCAAGGCCCGCACCTTGCCGCGTGGGGCTGTTGCCAGCCGGTGGAGGATAGGGAGCGCAAAGGCGGCGGTCTTGCCGGTGCCAGTCTGGGCCAGTCCCATAACGTCGCGGCCCTCCATGACAATCGGGATGGCCTGCAGCTGAATTGGTGTTGGTGTGGTATAGCCGGCAGCGCTGACACCAGCGGCCACCTGGGGGTGTAGCTTGAACTCTTGAAACTTCATTTGATTCCTTTATTGATAAAACT
>VEOV01000364.1 GCA_012026855.1 Geobacter sp. | reverse complement strand
GCCGGGGAGCCAGCACCAGAAAAAGATTGTCAAATGCCGCCTGCAATTCCCGGTAAACATCGAGCAGCAACGCTTCCTCTCCGTCATGGGTGCTGCCGGCAATAATTACGAGACACTCTCCGGGGATCCGATAACGCTGGCGCAGCTCAGCTCTGTCATCGGCAGTAATCTGCTGCAACGGCAGATCGAACTTGAGATTGCCTGAAACAACAACACGATCCGCTGGTGCACCTATATTGATGATGCGCTCCCGGGTCGTTTCTGATTGCATACACAACAGGGTGAAATTTTGCAGGGCATGGCGGAAAAACCAGCTCAATTTCAGATAACGGCCATAGGAACGGTCGGAAATCCTGCCGTTTGCCATTACCAGCGGAATCTTCCTCCGGGCAATTTCACGGGTGAAGTTCGGCCAGATCTCAGTTTCCATGACAATGACGATGTCAGGCTGCAACAGGGTCAACATGCGGCGAACGGAAGGGAGAAAATCAAAGGGAAAGTAAACACAGAGATCTACCTCCGGCAAGGCAAGTGCCGTCTGTCTGCCGGTTTCGGTGCCGGTTGAAACAACCAGGGCGTGTTCTGGGTAGCTTGTCCGCAAGGCTTTAATCAAAACCCGGGCGGCAAACACTTCACCGACTGACACGGCGTGGAGCAGGATGACCCGGCGGCCCCTGATTTTTGCCAGTTCAGCCGCCGGAATCAGGCCAAAACGTGGCGCCAGCGCCATGGGCCAGTTCAGCCTGAACGAGCGATAGACAGTAAACAGGCAGACAGGAACCAACAGAAAGACAGAAATGAAGTTGTATAGAAGATAGAACATGTATTTTCTGCTATGCAGGTCAGTACTGCTCTGCTTCGTCAACCAGCATCACCGGAATCCCTTCCCGTACCGGATAACGCAGGCGGCAGACCGGGCAGCGTAAAGCAGAGTCATCTGACTCCAGTTCAAGCTCACCCTTGCATTTTGGACAGACAAGAATAGCAACCAGCTCAGGGTTCAGCGCCATAACTCCTCCTGATTGAAAACTTTATTGAGTAAATCATAAAATGCTTCTGGATCGTGCAGGGCTATTTCCAGCTGGGCGACATAACAGTCACCCATAATAGCTTTATAGGGCAGAAGTTTGACTGCATCCTTGGCAGTCGTAATGAAGCAGTCGGCCTTATACTGCCGCTTCAGACTCCCCAGCGCCTCCATCTCCTCTTTACCGTACTCGGAGTGATCGGGCAATGCCAGCGTAGAGATCAGTTTGACGCCGCACGCCTCAAGGCCGTCAAAAAAAGCCGCTGGGTCTGCTATACCGCAAAAAGCGATGATGCGCCGCCCGGCAAGCTGACTGAATGGGTTGCTATCGCCACCGGCAAGGTTTACATACCCTGTCAGAGCATGTGACGAAGTGCAAGCCGGAATGCTCCGAGGCAAAACATCCGGTCGCCCCCTCCCTGCAACAGCCCTGGTAAAAATGGCCAACTGGGCACGTTTGACTGCTGATACGGGCTCCCGCAGGAATCCGGCAGGCAAGGTGCGCCCGTTACCAAAGGGCGCTTTCCAGTCGAGCAGAAGAATATCAAGATCACGCCCCAGTCGCTGGTGCTGAAAGCCGTCATCAAGGATAAAGCAATCCGGTGACAGTTCTTTAAGGGCGAGAGACCCGGCAAGATACCGGTCGCTCCCCATTACAACCATGAGTCCTGGAAGAGTAGAAGCAAGCAGGCAGGGCTCATCACCGGCTTCTGCCGGAGAGAGCAGCAGCGACTTGCCATCGCTGACAATGTGGATTTCCCCCTCTAGGGAGCCGCCATAGCCACGGGTGAGGACCGCCACCCGTTTGCCGCGGGACATCAACTCCCGGGCCAGCATCAAAACTGTCGGTGTCTTGCCGGTGCCCCCCATGGTGATGTTACCAACAGAGATCACCGGAACTGCAAGACGCTTGACGCGCAGCAACCCATTTGCATAGGCTGCAGCCCGCAGGCGCATGACAAATGAGTAAATAATGGAACAGCCCGTGAGACAGCCAATCAGAAGACGGTCAGTAATCCTGCGCCTTTCTCCGGACAGCAACTGCTTGTAATAGTGGTGATACTTCATGCTGTTTCCTGCCACGAAAAGGTAACTGCTTGTCTCACTGAGCAGCCAGAGTATCTGCTCTGGACGTTGCATCACGCATGGCATGCTCTATCCGGAGGCGGAACTGTTCCACCTCTTCCCCTTTGTCACTGCGGAGCGGCTCACCGACAACAAAGACCCCGCGGGAAAACGGCAGCGGCAGCATGAATCTGTCCCAACTCCTTAAACGGATTGACTTTGAGGCCGCAAAGGAGATCGGAATAACCGCCTTGCCCGAGAGCCGACCGAGCTGGGCAGCTCCGGGTTTAAGCACCTCGGCAGGCCCACGGGGGCCATCTGCCGCGATACCAAGATCCTGGTCGGAACGGAGCAGTTTGAGCATTTCCCGCAAAGCATCGTGCCCCCCCCTGGTGGAAGAGCCTCTGACCAGATAAAAACCGAACTGCTTCAGGATATTGGCAATGATGTCACCGTCGCGATGCTGACTGACCAGAATATGCAGACCGTTGCCAGGGTAAAGGAAGGGAATCATCAGAATACGCGCATGCCAGAATGCACCGACATAGCCTTCACCACGGGCGGCAAAGCCGGGCAGGATCTCCCTGCCGACGACCGTGATCCTCATGGTGGCATAGATAAGCCGGATCAACAGAACCAGCAGCAGTGATACCGGGCGGCTGGAGAGCGCCAGATTGAGTTTAAGCTTTATTTTTTTCATTCTTTGAACTGCATGTCATAAAGCCTTTTGTAAAGGCCGTTATTGGCAAGTAATTCGCCATGGTTGCCACACTCCTGGATCGCGCCGTTTTCCATGACGACTATCTTGTCAGCCTTGAAAATTGTCGACAGGCGATGGGCAATGACAAAGGTCGTCCTGTTGGCCATGAGATTTTCCAGCGCCCGCTGCACCATCTGTTCACTCTCGGTATCCAATGCGCTGGTAGCCTCATCGAGGATCAGAATCGGCGCGTCCTTGAGAATGGCTCTGGCAATACAGAGACGCTGCCGCTGGCCGCCTGAGAGCCGGACACCCCGGTCACCAATGCTGGTGTCGTAGCCATCGGGCATTTCCAGGATGAAATCATGGGCATAGGCCGCTACGCAAGCTGCTTCAACTTCAGCGTCAGTTGCCAATGTGTTGCCATAGCGGATATTGTTGGCAATGGTATCGTTAAACAGGATTGTTTCCTGGTCAACCAGGGCAATCTGGTGCAGCAGGTCGGTTATCCGCATCTGCCGGATATCAATATCATCGATGAAAATTGCCCCGCTCCTGACATCATAGAACCGCGATATCAGTGAAACCAGAGTTGTTTTCCCCCCACCGGAAGGCCCGACAAGAGCGATGATTTCACCCTTGGCAGCGGTCAGGGAGATATTCTGCAGCACCGGCTCTTCATCATAACTGAAAGAGACGTTGTCGAAGCGGACTGTGCCGGCAACCCTGCCGACTTTAACAGGTTCCGGAGGGTCGACAACATCCGGCACCTTGTCAATTATTTCAAAGACGCGCTCTGCTGCTCCCAAGGCGCGCTGCAACACATTGTATGAGTTGATGAATTTCTTGACCGGTGAGTAGACCAACGCCATGGCAGTGATAAAGGAGAAGAAGTCCGCCGTGGTCATTTTACCGGACATTACCGTGGCGCCGCCAATCCAGATGACACCAGCCACGCCGAACGAGGTGATGGTCTCCATCACCGGAGCTGTCAGGGAATCATATTTGATCGACTTTCTGATATTGTAATAGTACTCAAGATTTCGTTGCTGGAATTTGCCGATCTCCCGATCCTCCAAACCAAAGGCTTTGATCACCTTCACCCCGGAAAAGGTCTCCTGCAGCACACTGGAAACATCGCCCATTTTCTCCTGGCTCAGCTTGGAGAGCCGCTTGATCTTCTTGCCGATCAACTGGGCAGGGTAAACTGTCGCAGGTATGACGAGAAATGAAATAATCGCCAGCTGCCAGTTCCGGTAAAAAATTACCCCAAGCAGAGTTACGGCTGAAAGACCGTCACGGAAGAAACCGGTAATAATATTGGCAACACCGTGCTGCATGGCGCCGACATCATTCAGAACTCTGGACATGAGCATTCCTGTGGACTGTTCATTGAAAAAGCCCAGGGAGAGGCGCATGCTCTTTTCATAGATATCATTCCTGATCTTCTGAATGGCGAGCTGACCGGTCGTCTGCATGTAATAGTCATTGAGGTAACGGCAGATGCCACGAAAGGCAAATAGAATAATGATGCCAAAAGGGAGCAGAGTGAACACTACCAACTGCTTTTCGGCAAATATTTTTTTCATGAGGGGTTCGACCAGCCAGGCGAACGCCCCTTCCATCATGCCGACACCGGCTGAAGCCAGCGCCGCCACGACCAGCCGCCGCCAGTAAACCTTGCTATAAGAAATAAGACGTATTAACAGATCCATCAGTTACCTTTTGCCATTAGATTGAAAGCCAGCTGGGCAACCCTTTGCGGTGCACCCGGCTCACCGAGTTTTTCTTTTACAGACAACAGTTTATTACTTATCACGGCAGCATGTACCTCATCCCGCAGCATGGGCAGAATTGCCGCGGCTATATTGGCCGGCTCGGCATCATCCTGCAGCAGCTCCGGCACAACCCGTTCTCCGGCAACTATATTGCATATTCCGACGTGATCAACCTGCACAAGCCTGGAGCCGATAAAGTAAGTGAGCGGAGAAGTCTTGTAAATGATCACCATCGGCACCCCGAAGAGGGCAATCTCCATGGTTACCGTACCCGATGCAGCAATGATGGCGTCACATACCTGCATGACATCATAATTATACCCTTCGACAACAGTAACTTTCACAGCAGATTCTGCTATCAAGGCATCAACCCGGCTTCTATCAACAGTTGAAGCAAGCGGCAATATGTATTGAACATCACTGCATTCTTTGCTCAGCAATCCTGCCGAATCCAGCATGACCGGCAGCAGTGCTTCGATCTCCCGCTTCCTGCTCCCGGGGAAGAGGCCGACAACTTTCCTGGCCGGGTCTATGCCGAACATGTCTTGCGCAGCAGATTTTGTCAATCTGGCCACGGCCATTTCCAGCAGCGGGTGCCCAACAAAGGTTACCGGCAACCCTTCGCGAGCAAAGAACGGCACTTCAAATGGAAAGATGACCGCAGCATGATCTACCAGCCTGGCGATTTTTTTGGTTCTACTGGCGTGCCAGGCCCACACCTGGGGAGTATTGTAGTATAGGACCTTGACCCCTGCCTTTTTGGCTACTGCAGCAAGCCTCAGGTTGAAACCGGGGTAATCTATCAGGATAAGCAGGTCCGGTTTTGACTGGAGCAATAGGGACTTGAGCTTGAGGAAGGCCCGGGCAATGATGCCAAAATGGGACAAAACCTCGAAAACGCCCATGACTGCCATCTCTTTCGAGTCAAAGAGTGTCTCGACGCCGACCGCACGCATACGGTCGCCACCGATACCGAAAAAGCGCACCGAACTGTCAATCCGGTGCGCCTCCTCAACAACCCTTGCGGCGTACATGTCGCCGGAAGCCTCACCGGCAATTATCATTATCTGTTTTGACATTGCTGTCCGCTACGCTCCTGCCTTGAGCAGAGCCAGGTTTTCCTCGATCCGCTTCTCCACAAGCAAGGCGATTTCAAGGGCGCGCCGGCCATCCTCACCTGACACCTTGACCGGCTGTCCATTCATGATCGACTCAACAAAAGCGGTGATCTCGGCAAGTATCTGATCCTGCTGGGGAACCGCGAGCTCTTCTACCTTGACCTCTGGCGTGCCGTCAGGCAGGAGACTGTCACCTTTGCTGTAAACTGTCGCTTTGCGGTTCTGGAAATCAACGGAGATACAGGCATCCTGCTGAAACAGCTTGATGCTGCGATCACCTTGCAGACTGATGCGGCTGGCTGTCACATTGGCAACAGCGCCACTTTCAAATTCGATTCTGGCGTTGGCTATATCCGGAGTCGGGCTGTAGACCAATGCACCTGAAGCTGAAACTGACTTGACCGGCGAGTTGAAAATTGTGCAGATAATGTCGATGTCGTGCACCATCAGATCCAGCACTACGCTGACATCGGTTGCCCGCGGCTTGTACGGGGCAACCCGGGCGGCATCAATGAAACCTGGCCCCACAATTCTGGCCTCTGCCGCCTGGAGAGCCGGATTGAACCGCTCCAGATGTCCCACCTGCAGGACAAGGGAGTTTTCTTTTGCCAGACGGATCAGGTCATCTGCCTCTTCGATGGTCGTGGTGATCGGCTTTTCCATGAGCAAATGGATGCCGTTTTTGAGGAAAAACGCCCCTACCTCGTGGTGAAAGCTTGTGGGCACGACAACGCTGACAGCATCGACCTTGCCGACAAGCTGACGATAATCGTCAAAGGCTGTCGTTCCGATTTCGGCAGCAACTGCGCGCCCCCTTTCCGGATCACTGTCAGCCACACCGACAAGTTCAACCTGCGGCAGAGATGCATATTTCTGGGCATGGAAACGGCCTAGATACCCGACTCCGACAACAGCTGTACGAAGTTTTTTCATTAATTG
>VEOV01000164.1 GCA_012026855.1 Geobacter sp. | reverse complement strand
GAACTCCTGCTCCAGACAGACACAAAGAACGTGGCAAAAACGGTCGAAAACAGTGCTGTGGTAACTGGCAGGAGAATACGCAGATAGAGGTTTTCCAGGGAGTCGATGTCGGCCCGCAACCGGCCGGCCAGCTCGCCGGATGAGTACTTTTGCAGCAGGGCCGGCGACAACGGAGCAACTTTCTCAAACAGCCATACCCTGAGCAGCAGCAGGCTTCTGAAGGCAGCTGAGTGGGTCACCAGCCGCTCAAGATAGCGACCGACGGTTCTGGAGATTGCCAGAGCGCGGATGGCTGCCGAGGGCACAAAATAATTGAAGGTCAGCTTGGTTGCCCCGGCCACCGCCATAGAAGCGATAAACCAGCCTGAAAGTGCCATCAGCAGGGAGTTGGCAGCGACCACTGCAACTGACAGCAGGACTCCGGCTGCCAGCCAGCGCCATTGATTACTGACGACTTTGAGGATAGCCAGCAGGTTAGTCATGTTCGCTCCCGCTAAGGCGCCCGCCGGAGAGCCGGTAACTCCGGTCGGCCCATTTTACCGTCTCTTCCCTGTGACTGATGAGCAGAATGGTTCTCCCCTCAGCAAGGGCAGTAATCGCCCGGCAGACCAGCTGCTCGTTATGGCTGTCGAGTCCGGCGGTCGGTTCATCGAAGATGATGATTGCCGGTGAACGGAGAAAAACCCTGGCAAGGGCCAGTCGACGCAGCTCGCCGCCGGACAGGCCAGCCCCCCTGTCCCCAAGGAGAGTGTCCAAGCCTTTGGGGAGCTGGGCGACAAAATCGTGGGCATTGGCAGCGCTCAGTGCAGCAAACAAGGCGGCTTCGCTCTGTTCAACAAGCCCGATGGTCAAATTCTCCCTGATGGTGCCGGTGAAGAAAAACGGTTTTTGGGGAACCCAGGCGATTGTCCGGCGCAGCTGGTCCTGGTCGAGTTCGGCAACAGGAAGACCGTTCAGCGTAACCATGCCGCTCATGGGTCTTGAGAGGCCGGCCAGGAGAGCTGCCAGGGTGGATTTGCCGCTGCCGCTGGCACCGATCACTGCAGTAATGGTGCCCGGTGTCAGTTCCATGTTGATGTCGAACAGCTCGCCTCTTTCCCTGGCGTAGCTGAAGCAAAGCTCCCGGCAGGAAAGATGATACGGCGCTGTCGGCAGGGGCTTGCCACCGGACTGCTCACGTCTTTCCGCCGGCAGGTTGAACAGCGGCAGCAGCTTCTCGGCCGCCGCAACACCCTGCATGCGGGAATGATAGGACAATCCCAGCGTCCGCAGCGGCAGGTAGAATTCCGGGGCCAGGAGCAGGATGAAGAGACCATGCTTCAGTTCCAGGCTGCCCCCAAGGAGGCGAAAGCCGATGATTACGGCAATCACGGCGGGGCCTACGGTAGTATAAAATTCCAGGGTAAAGGCCGACAGGAAGGCTACCCGCAGCACCCCCATGGTGCTCAGCCGGTATTGTTCGGACACTCTGGCAACTGCCTCTGCCTCCCGCTTGACCGCAGAGCAGATGCGGATATCGGGCAGTCCGCGGATCAGGTCCAGCAGGTGGCCGGACATCTGTGACAGCCGGCTCCACTGGTTGCGATTGAGGCGCTGGGCCCCCTTGCCGATGAGAACCATGAACAATGGGATGAACGGCGCGGAAAAGAGCAGCACGAGGGAGCTGCGCCCTTCTGCCGGAGCCGCGAAGACTAAAATAAGCGGCGGCACCGCAGCGGCCAGCAACTGATGGG
>VEOV01000188.1 GCA_012026855.1 Geobacter sp. | reverse complement strand
GCCACCAGCAGCTCGATATTATTCATCCTGATCATCTGCGGATTGATGGCCACCCCGCCAAAGACCGCCCCGCTCCTGACATAAGGGGTCAGCTTCTGGCCGAAAACCCGGGCGACCTCGGCCACCTGGGCGGCCAGCTCCCGCGTCGGCACCAGGATCAGCACGGTCAGCCGCTTCCGCTTCGCCAGGGGCAGAGCGTGAATCAGCTGCAACAGCGGCAGGATAAAGGCAGCGGTTTTGCCCGAGCCGGTTCTGGCAATGGCCAGCAGATCCCGCCCCTGCAAAATTGCCGGGATGGCCCTGGTCTGAATCGGGTAAGGTCGCTTGAACTTTGACTGGGTGGCTACTGCTTTTAAAAGCTCGGTGCAGAAGCCGAGCGCTGCGAATGACATTATTGCTCCTCGATCGGTCTCCACTCAAGGTTCTACTTTGACATTTGGAGACGTGACCCCTTTAGGGTTCTCCAGCACCATAAGCCTGGCCTGCGGTTTATAAGCCAGCCTCGGCGCTAGCTATAACTGTCTTTCGTTGCGTTAGAAACAGCGTAAGTCATAGGAAGCTCTTGGCAAATGTGAATTTGGTTGAATCGAATAAAGCGCAATTCACCAAATTGTTATGGCTGATAAACTCTTTTACCCTTTCTGACACTAAAATATAGCCGTATGGTTCGACTCGAAAAAAATCTGTACCGTCCCATTGATTATTATCAACAAGTATCCCATCTTGAGTAGGATTTGAGTATCTCCTAAGTCCGCATTTATCGCATGTATACTTCAATCTCACACCAGATGCCTCGTGAATTACTCCGCCAGATCCGGTGACAACCAATTCCCAAAGACTAGGCAACTCTGTCATTATTGTTTTTGCTTTTTTCTTAATTTTAATAACTTCCACTGGCCTTGTAATATATCCCCTGAAATCCTGCGCCTGAAGAAGCTGCCTAACTCTCTCCGTTATGATGCAGTCATTTGACCATGACCAAACTAAATCGCCAATATTATCCGAAGATAGTATAACCTGAAGATCAGTGAGCCTCTTACCACTTCTCATATGCGCCACATATTCAGGACACTTTATGGTTTCATAAAAGCACTTAGGCCCTAGTTCGGCCCGTCCGTACCGATGTGCCCACTTTTCCTCTCCATATACAGGTTTGCCAAATGTAGCGTCTGCTTGAGACCTAAAGACAAAGAAAAACGGAGTCGTCATTTATTCCCCCATGGTTATTACTACTCCTGATCACCGGTTAAAGCTTGTTATCTATCGGTAGATGGAGGGAGTTAAATCCCACGCCGCAGTCCCCTTCTCCTTTTCCAACTGGGTCAGAAACAACCTGGCATCGAACTCCAGCTGGTAATAGGCAGGTTCCATGTATTCGCACAGCTTGTAGAAGGCCTTGTTATGCTCCTTCTCCTTCAGGTGGGCCAGTTCGTGGACAACGATCATTTTCAGGAATTCTGGCGGGGCCTCGCGGAAAACTGCTGCTACCCGGATTTCATTTTTTGCCTTGAGCCTGCCCCCCTGCACCCGCGAGACAAAGGTGTGGCAGCCAAGGGCATTGAGGGCCGCATGGATCTTGCCGTCGTACATGACCCGGCTGAGCGGCGGCGCGGTACGCAGAAAGCCATTTTTGATCTCCATGGTAAAATCGTAGAGCGCCTTGTCAGTCTTGATCTCATGCCGCAGCGGGTATTTCTGCTGCAGAAAGCTCCCCAGCCGGTTTTCCGCCAAGAGCTGCCCCGCCTGCATGATCAACTGCTCTGAATAACCTGCCAGATATTTCATTTACCGCAGCACCTCAAAATTTGTTACCCAGGAGCTGCTTGCAAATGGCATCCAATCCTTTGCCCTTGTTGGCAATCCACCAGTCAGCGCTGGTCTTGGCAGCAACCAGCGGTTCGATCGCCTTGAAAATACCGGGATCTGACTCCTGCCAGAATTTCAGCCGCTCTGTGCGGATTTTTTCAGCCCAGACAACCAGTTTTGGTGCACCGACGAGCTTCATATTTTTCCCTTTGTCGCTGACTATTTAGGTCAGTAGATAAATTCCATCATGATGGCATCCTCGCCATTCTCATAATAGCGCTTGCGCCGCCCGCATTCCACAAAACCGATTCTCTGGTAAAGTTCGATGGCAGAGTGGTTGGAAACCCGCACCTCCAGGGAGACAAAGGCGGCATCTGCGGCCCGGCAGTCGGCCAGCACCCGCTCGCACAGCAGCCGGCCGATGCCTTTGCCGCGGGCCTCGGGGGCCACGGCCACATTGAGGATATGCCCCTCGTCCAGCACCTGCATAGCGCAGATGTAGCCGAGCACAGCCCCTTCGGCATCCAGGGCGACCAGCGGCAGGGCGACCCTGGAAGAGAGCTCGTCCAGAAAGTGCTGTTCAGACCAGGGGAGCGGATAGGAAAGCCGCTCGATGGCAATAATCTGCGGCAGCTCTGCGGCTGTCATGGGACAGATAATTATGTCGCTGCTGGCAACTGACATGGGGCGGATGATATGGGAAGCGGTTCCTCTTGTAAACAGGGATTTCGAGCGGCAGAAAGGTTTGACTTTTCTGCCGCAATGACATATATTTTCCCGTCATTCTTAGGAGGCTGTACTTTGAGCGAAGAGCGCATAACTTATAAAGATTCCGGCGTTGACATCGATGCCGGCAACCGGTTCGTCAACATCATCAAACCGCTGGTCAAGGCGACCTCCAGACCGGAAGTCATGGCCGATATCGGCGGCTTCGGCGGCCTGTTTTCCCTGAACAGCGCTAAATACAAGAACCCGGTGCTGGTCTCCGGCACCGACGGCGTCGGCACCAAGCTGAAAATCGCCTTTATGGCCGACAAGCACGACACGGTCGGCATCGACCTGGTGGCCATGTGCGTCAACGACATTGTCGTCCAGGGGGCCGAGCCGCTCTTTTTCCTGGACTACCTGGCGACCGGCAAGCTGGAGCCTGAGAAAGCCGCCGAGATCGTCAAGGGGATCTCCGCCGGCTGCGTCATGGCAGGCTGCGCCCTGATCGGAGGCGAAACTGCCGAGATGCCCGGTTTCTACGCTGACGGCGAATACGACATGGCCGGCTTTACCGTCGGTGCCGTCGACCGGGACAACCTGATCGACGGCTCTTCCATCACGGTCGGCAACCGCCTGATCGGCCTGTCTTCCTCCGGCCTGCACTCCAACGGCTACTCCCTGGCCAGGAAGGTCATTTTCGAGAAGATGGGGCTGAAAATCGACAGTTTACTGCCGGACACCGGTATCACAGTGGCCGAGGAACTGCTCAAGCCGACCAAAATCTATGTAAAATCGGTGCTCAACCTGCTGCGGGATTTCAGCATCAACGGCATTGCCCACATCACCGGCGGCGGCCTGTTGGAGAACATCCCCAGGGTACTCCCCAAGGGGTGCAAGGCGGTAATCCGCAAGGGAACCTGGCAGACACCGGAGATCTTCAACATCATGCAAAAGGCCGGCAACATCGACCAGAGCGAGATGTACCGCGCCTTCAACTGCGGCATCGGCATGGTGCTGTCCGTGCCGGCAGAGCAGACCGACGACATCCTCATCCGCCTCTCCGGCCTGCACGAAGATGCCCACATCATCGGCGAGATTGCCAAGTGTGACCATGGCGCCGAAGAAGTGGAAATGGTATAGGAAACAGAGCGTGAACGGAACTGACAGGAAATCCAGACTGGGAGTACTGATCTCCGGCAGCGGCACCAACCTGCAGGCGATCATTGATGCCTGCGAGGCGGGCAGGATCAACGCCGAGGTGGTCTGCGTCATCAGCAACAAGGCCTCGGCCTTTGGCCTGGAGCGGGCGGCAAAGCATGGCATCCCGGCTATCCACCTGGACCACCGCAACTTTGCCGGTCGCCCGGAG
Organism: Geobacter sp.; assembly: GCA_012026855.1. Classification (GTDB taxonomy): domain Bacteria; phylum Desulfobacterota; class Desulfuromonadia; order Geobacterales; family DSM-12255; genus VEOV01. The sequence goes on along the minus strand of VEOV01000188.1, from coordinate 5,741 downwards.
TACGATGCCGAGCTGGTCAAGACCCTGAACAGCCATTCCGTGGAACTGGTCATCCTGGCCGGGTTCATGCGCATTGTCACCCCAACACTACTGAACGCCTTCAATAACCGGGTAATGAATATCCACCCTGCCCTGCTGCCCGCCTTTCCCGGCATCGATGCCCAGAAGCAGGCGCTGGAGTATGGCGTCAAGGTCTCCGGCTGCTCGGTGCATTTTGTCGATGCCGGTACCGATACCGGTCCGGTGATCCTGCAGTCAGTGGTGCCGGTGCTGGAAAATGATACGGTAGAGACGCTCTCGGAGCGGATCCATGTTGAAGAACACAAACTCTATCCCGAGGCGGTGCGGCTCTTCTGTGAAGGGCGGCTCTCCGTGGAAGGCCGCAGGGTAAGGATTTCATGAAATACATCAGCACACGCGGCGGTATAGCGCCGATCAGTTTCAAGGACGCCGTAATGATGGGGCTGGCCACCGACGGCGGTCTGCTGCTCCCGGAAAGTTACCCGCAGGTTTCAGCCGAGACCCTGGCATCCTGGCGCGGCCTGCCCTACCAGGAACTGGCCTTCCAGATCATCTCCCTGTTTGCCGACGACATCCCGGCAGCTGACCTTAAAGCTCTCATCAACTCTTCCTACGCCTCATTCAGAGACCCGGAAATAACACCATTGGTGACCAAGGGGAACCTCCATATCCTGGAGCTGTTCCACGGCCCGACCCTGGCGTTCAAGGATGTGGCGTTGCAGCTCCTGGGGAACCTGTTTGCCTACCTGCTCAAGGAGCGGGGCGAGAAGATGAACATCGTCGGCGCCACTTCCGGTGACACCGGCAGCGCCGCCATTTACGGCGTGCGCGGCAAGGACAATATCAACATCTTCATCCTCCACCCCCACGGCAAGACCTCAAAGGTGCAGGCGTTGCAGATGACCACGGTGACCGATCCGAACGTTTACAACATCGCCGTGCATGGCACTTTCGACGACTGTCAGAACATGGTGAAGCGGCTCTTCAGCGACATCCCGTTCAAGGAGCGCCACTCCCTCGGAGCGGTCAACTCAATCAACTGGGCAAGGGTTCTGGCCCAGGTAGTCTACTACTTTTATGCCTGGCTGAAAGTTTCGGCCAGTGGCAAGCAAAAGATCGTCTTCTCTGTCCCCACCGGCAATTTCGGCGACATCTTCGCCGGCTATGTGGCCAAGCGCATGGGACTCCCCATTGACAAGCTCCTCCTGGCAACCAATGAAAATAACATCCTGACACGGATGGTGACCAGCGGCGACTACTCGGTCTGTACGGTGGTGGCGACTGTGTCACCCTCCATGGATATCCAGGTGGCTTCCAACTTCGAGCGCTATCTGTACCACCTTTACAATGAAGACTCCTCCAAACTCAATGCCGCCCTGTCGGCCTTTGCAGCTACCGGCAGGATCGACTTCAGCGACCAGGAGATGCACCAGGTTCACAGCGACTTCTGTTCCGCTTCAGTAGACCAGAAGATGACCCTGGAGACCATTGCCGCCTTCAAGCAAGAGACCGGCTACCTGCTCGATCCGCACACCGCTGTTGGGGTGCGTGCCGCCCAGGACAGCAGCCTGCCGGAGAGCACCTACATCTGCCTGGCCACTGCCCACCCGGCAAAGTTCGGCGATGCCGTCAAGGCGGCCACTGGCAATGATCCTGAGATGCCGAGCCAGCTGGCCGGACTCGACCAGCTGCCGTCGAAGGTAAAGATCATGGAGTCGGACTACGACGCCCTGCGCAGTTATGTCGAGGCCAATGCCTGTTAAGAGTTTTTGAGAGCTGTAAAATATGGTTTTATCACTATCCGGTTGCCATCTAGGTGGATACCAACAAACAAAGGGAGGAAAGATGAGAAAGATCGTATCGTTAGCATCAGCCCTGCTTCTGCTTGCTTCTGTAGCAGTTGCAGCAGAACCGGCAGCAGCCCCCGCGAAAGCGGCAGTTTCCCTGACAAGCGCTGACTGCGTCAAGTGTCATGCAAAAGCTCCGGCTGACATCGACGCCAAAGGTAGAGCGCACAAGACCAAGGCTACCTGTCAGGACTGCCACAATGGGCACCCGCCAACAAACAGGAAGATCATCCCTCTCTGCGGCCAGTGCCACGAGGGCAAACCCCACTACAAACTGGGCGGCTGCCTCCAGTGCCACAAGAACCCGCACCAGCCGAAAGAGATCGTCTTCGGCCGTGACGTAACCGATCCGTGCCTCACCTGCCACTCCCCGCAAATCGCCCAGCTGAAGCAGTTCCCGAGCAAGCACAGCAAGCTCGCCTGCTCCTTCTGCCACGATGTTCATGGCAAGATTCCTCAGTGCACCCAGTGCCACAAGGCCCACATGGCTGAGCAGGGCCCTGGCGACTGCAAGCGTTGTCACAAGGCTCACCAGCCGAAGAATGTTACCTATGCAGCTGACACACCATCCAAGCAGTGCTCTGCCTGCCACGCCAAGGCATTCAACATGCTCGCCGCCAGCAAGGCCAAGCACAAGTCACTGCTCTGCGTCACCTGTCACCAGGAGAAGCGCAAGATGGTGCCCTCGTGTCAGGATTGCCACGGCGTACCGCACGCTGCCGGCAACATGTCCAAGTTCCCGAAATGCGGCGAATGCCACGGCATAGCCCACGCCCTGAACAACAGGAAGCCTGCCCCGGCTGCTCCGGCTGCAGCTGCTCCTGCGGCTACAGCAAAGAAAACAGCACCTGCTCCCAAAAAGAAGTAGAGAGTAGTAACTGCTGAATCAACCGCAAAAAGGGGAGAGCGTAACAGCTCTCCCCTTTTTTTGGACTAATATGCACATCAATTGGCAAGATATAGATACTGTGCTGCTGGACATGGATGGCACCCTGCTTGATCGGCATTTTGATGACCATTTCTGGCTGGAGCACGTGCCTGCCAGATACGCCGCCAAGCATCATCAGCCGCTAGCCGAAGTCAAGGAGCAGCTCTACGCCCTCTTCCGCTCCCAGGAGAATACCCTCAACTGGACTGATCTCGATTACTGGTCAGAGCAACTCGGGATGGATATTCCGCTGCTGAAGCATGAAGTGGATCACCTGATTGCCGTGCACCCGAACGTCATCAGTTTCCTGGATTTTCTCAGATCGTCCGGCAAACAGGTTCACCTGGTGACCAATGCCCATGGCAAGACCCTTGATATCAAAATGAACAAGACGAAGATCGGCGGACATTTCGACTCGATTATCTCGGCCCACGACCTTGGTCTGCCCAAGGAGATGGTTGCCTTCTGGGGTGAACTGCAGAAAGTCATCCCGTACGAGCCGGAGCGGACCATGCTGGGAGAGGACAGCGAACGGAACCTGGAGACCGCCAGGGAGTTCGGCATCAGGCATCTGGTCTACATCAGCGCCCCCAACTCTCAACTCACCCCCCAGGCTTCGCAGCAGTTTTACTCCGTTAAATCATTCGGGGAACTTTTTTAGCAGCTTGTTGAATTGACAATTCACAGTGGACACAAAAAAAGAGGGGCGTTTTGCAACGCCCCTCTTTGTCATTTCTGCAACGGTAAAGTTCTTAGAACTTGCGGCCGCCTTCTTCTGCCCACTTCTCCAGCATTGCAGTGGTAACAGACTTCGGACGCTCGAGAGCGTAGCCAAGACCACGGTCCCAAGTGATGTTTGCCATGCAGCCGAGGGCACGGCCTACACCGAAGAGTACTGTGTAGAAGTCGTACTCAGTCAAACCGTAGTACATTTGGATAACGCCGGACTGGGCATCAACGTTCGGCCATGGGTTCTTGGTTTTGCCATGCTCGGTGAGAACGCCAGGAGCAACTTCAAAGATCATGGCGATAACCTTGAACAGCGGGTAGTCCTTCAGACCCGGAGTGGTGAGGCAGAACTCACGCTGTGAAGTGTAACGTGGGTCGGTCTTGCGGAGAACGGCGTGGCCGTAACCCGGAATAACCTGACCGGCGTTGAGAGTATCCCAGAGAGCAGCCTTGATCAGCTCTGCAGTAGGCTCGACATTCTTGCAGTACTTCTCCTGGAACTTGAGGGTCCAGTCGAGAACTTCCTGGTTGGCCAGACCGTGCAGCGGGCCGGCAAGGCCGTTGAGGCCTGCAGAGTATGAGTAGTAAGGATCGGAAAGAGCAGAGTGAACCAGGTGAGTCGTGTGAGCAGAAACGTTGCCTGACTCATGGTCGGAGTGGAGGATGAAGTACATACGGGCAACATCCTTGTACTCTTCTTTCTGGCCGATCATATGGGCAAAGTTGGCGCCCATGTCCAGCTTCGGATCGATGGCAATCTGCTTGTCACCGCGATACTTGAGGTTGTAGATGAAAGCAGCAATGATCGGGATACGGGCAACGATATCGCTGGCATCTTCGTAAACATATTCCCAAGCAATGTTCTTGTTGAATTTACCGGAGTTGTAGAAACCGGCAAATTTGGAGTCTTTCTGCAGAGTCAGCATGGCAACAGAGAGCATTACCATCGGGTGGCTGTCACGTGGCAGAGCACGGAGTGCATCGAAAACATACTGAGGAACTGCCTGACGAACTTTCCACTCGGCAACGACTTCGTCAACCTGTGCCTGTGTCGGTACGTCGCCAGTGAGGAGCATGTACCAGAAAGACTCGACGGTCGGGTAGTTTGAGCCCGGTGCCTTTGGCAGAGCTGCAAATGTCTCGGGGATAGTCTTGCCGCGGAAACGGATACCTTCCTGCGGGTCGAGATAGGAGATGTCTGTTACGAGGTTACGGACGTCACGGGCGCCGCCGATTGCCTGATCGATCGTTACCTGGTCGATTACAACCTTGCCGAACTCCTTTACCAGCCTTGCGGTACGGGGACGGAACTCCTCAATCTTCTGCTTGAGCGTTTCTTTCAGTGCCATGTTGTTTGCTCTCCTTTCGACTGTTGGGGTTAATTGGCGGGGACAGCATGCTGCCCTTCCACTGATATCCTATTTCATTAAACACGGGGGATGTACCGGCAATACAGCAGCTGACGGGAATCCAGACAGAACATTACGTCATGAGATCGCATACTGTATACAAAATCGCGTCTCCTTATATCACCCGACCACATTAAATTCAACAGATTTTTTATTTATTCTTAACATTGCAGAATAACGGGATTTTCATCTGAAAAAGTCAGTTGCTTAATGTCGCCTCTGTCAGAAATATAAAAACTGTTTTCTATCCCCACTGCCCCTATTCCCGGGAAAACCAGTTTAGGCTCAAAAGCAAAGGCCATGCCCGGCTCCAGGCGATCGTCATTAAAGCCTCTGGCAATGAACGGGTACTCGTCGATTTCGATACCGATGCCATGGCCGACAAATGACACCTGGGCCCCCTTTGCCCCCATGAAGTTTTCCCGGTAGCCCATCTCTTCTGCCCTGGCAAGACAGATGTCATACAGCTCGCCCCATTTAGGCAGTTGCGGCGCAATTTGCATCATGAGTGTCTGGATGCTGCGCATATCGTCGTAGCCCTTGGCAAGTTCGGTTGGGAGCCCGCCGATGGCCATGACCCGTGTCTGATCAACCAGATAACCGTCGCAATTGCCGCAAAAATCAATAATGATCGGCTCGTTTCTCAGGATCGGCTTCAACCCTGCCCCCTGGCCGAAAGCCGGCGAAACTCCCATACCGCCGCCAGGAGAATCGACAAATGCCGGCACCGCGCTGTCGGCGCCGGAAAAAACGTGGCCGTAACAGAGCTCGCCGTTGAACGCCCGCATCCTCATGACACCCGGATTC
>VEOV01000036.1 GCA_012026855.1 Geobacter sp. | reverse complement strand
TATCAATATCAAGGATCTTTACGGCGTTTCGTCGATCAGGGAAAAAAAGATTATTGATATGGTCATCGAACTGGTGGAATGGGATCCGGATCATGAGTACGACCGGCTGGGCGTTGATGATCAGACCTACTCTATCCTGGGGGTGGACCTGCCTTTCATCTGCATCCCGGTACGTCCGGGCAGAAATATCACCTCAATCATCGAAGTTGCCGCCCGTAACTTTTTACTCAAGGGGATGGGCTACCACTCTGCGAAAGAATTTCAGGAGAAACTGCTGTCGCGCCTCGAAGTAAGGCATCTTGGTGATGAAGTTGAGTAAGCTCAGGATCTGCGTCATAACCGGACTGTCCGGATCAGGGAAATCCACGGCGGTTCATGCTCTGGAGGATGAGGGTTTCTTTTGCGTCGACAACATGCCACTGACGCTCCTGCAGGTATTTATCGAACTGGCGGAAAAATCATCCGAAAAAATAAAAAATGTGGCCATTGTCATCGATATCAGGGCAAAGGACTTTTTCAAGGGGAGGGAAAACCTCTTCAAGGAATTACGCGAGGCGGGTCATAAGGTAGAGATAATATTTCTGGAATCAAGTGATGAGGTTCTGCAGCGAAGGTTTTCCGAAACCAGGCGCAGGCACCCTGCCCTGGAAACAGGCGGCTCGGTGCTTGACGGCATCAAGCTGGAAAGGGAGCATCTATCGGGCCTGAGACAGATTGCAACTTCCATCATTGACACTTCAGAGTATAACGTCCATCAACTGAAAGAACTGATTACCAGGATTATTTCGGGAGAGGAGTCGCCAAAAGTTTTCAACCTGCATCTGCAGTCATTCGGTTTCAAATATGGAGTTCCGCTTGATTCCGACATGGTTATCGACGTAAGATTCCTGCCAAACCCCTACTTTGTTCCCGGCATGAAGCACCTCTCAGGCCTTGATCAGGAAGTAAAAGACTTTCTCTCTGCCGAACCTGATACAAGTGAATTCCTGGACAGATTCCTCTCCTTCATCGACTTCATGGTGCCGCGTTACCGCAAGGAAGGAAAATCGTACCTCACAATTTCAATAGGATGCACCGGGGGACGACACAGGTCAGTCTATGCTGTTGAAGTCCTGCGTAATTTCTTTTCTTCCAGAAAATTGTCTCTCAAAATAACTCACCGGGATTTAGGGAAAGGTTAATTCATGACAGGACTTGTTGTAGCAGCGCACGCCGGCCTTGCTGAAGAGCTGATCAAGGCGGCAGAAATGATAGTCGGCCCCATGGAAGGGGTTGCAGCAGTCGGGATATGCCCGCAAGACTCGGTTGAAGAGATCAGAACCGCACTTACTTCGGCAATGGCAAAAGTTTCCACGGAAAACGTCATCATCATGACTGACATGTTTGGCGGAACCCCGTCTAACATGAGCCTCTCCTTCCTGAAGGAGGGTAGTATAGAGGTCCTCACCGGAGTCAATCTGCCCATGCTGATAAAATTTGTCAATGACCGCTCACGTTACACTGTTTCCGAGCTGGCAGCATTGATAAGGGACTCGGGCAAGGAAGCGGTTGCGGTTGCAGGCGATTATCTGAAAAAGTAGACTTAAAGGAGATGAAATAACAAATCATGCTTGAGCAGCAATTCCCAATCATCAATAAACTCGGTCTGCACGCAAGAGCATCAGCCCTCTTTGTCAAGACTGCCAGTCAGTTCAAATCAGAAATCAAAGTAATTCGAGACGGCGTTGAAGTTAACGGTAAAAGCATCATGGGCATCATGATGCTTGCTGCAGCTAAAGGGACGGAAATTCTCCTGCGGATATCCGGATCCGACGAAGGTGAAGCTCTGACAACCCTGGGGGAGCTTATCCGGAATGGCTTCGGCGAAGAATAGCATTCGTCAGTTCAATGGCGTCGCTGCCTCTCCAGGCATTGCCATTGGTTTGGCAAAGGTTGCTGACAGGACAAAGGTCCCTGTAACTGAAAGCATTATTACTGCAGATCAGGTGCAAGCTGAGATCACCCGCTTTCTGAATGCTGTAGCCGCTGCTAAAGATGAACTGCAGTCGTTAAAGATACAAATCGAAGCCGAGCAAGGCGCTGAACATCTTTATATTCTGGACACGCATCTGCTGTTGCTTGATGACTCAATGCTCAAGGAAGAGACAATCCACTGCATTGAGCATCAGAACCTGAATGCTGAAGGCTCCCTGAAACGGACACTCCGTAAATTCAAGGAGCTTTTTGACTCTATAGAGGATGACTATCTTCGCGAACGGGGCAGTGACGTTGATATCGTCGGTGAAAGAATCCTGCGAAAGATGGTCGGCATAGTTCAGGAAGATATTAAAGAGATTGATGGCAAAGTCATCATTGTTGCCCATGATCTCTCCCCAGCGGATGTCCTGCAGCTTGACAAAAACCGGGTCATCGGATTTGTCACTGATCTTGGCGGCAAAACCTCCCACGCCGCCATACTGGCCAGAGCTCTCGGTGTTCCTGCAGTCGTCGGGCTCGAGACGGTTACTTCCCATATCGCTGACGGCGATCATCTCATGCTGGACGGCTCAGTTGGCAGTGTTGTGCATAACCCGGACAACGAAACCTTCCGTGACTACCTTGCCAGAAAACAGTACTATGAATACTGCGACAGAGAGCTCGCCAAACTTCGTGATCTTCCTGCCGAAACTACCGATGGACACCGGATCAAGCTTAAAGGGAACATCGAGTTCATAGAAGAGGCTGATTCACTCACAAGGCACGGCGCTGAAGGGGTCGGGCTTTTCAGGACTGAAATGCTCTTCATGAACAGGGCTACTCTGCCGGATGAAGAAGAGCAATTTCAGGCCTATTTTGAGATGCTGCAAGCAATAAAGCCTCACCCTCTCAGCATCAGGACCCTCGACGTAGGTGGTGACAAGTTTGTTCCTGGACTGAATCTCGCCGATGAACTCAATCCGGCCCTTGGCTTGCGCGCAATAAGGCTCTCACTGAGGAATCCTGAAACATTCAGGCCCCAGCTCAGAGCAGCCTTGAGGGCCAGTGCCCATGGCAAAATCAGGCTTTTTTTCCCAATGATTTCCACAATTGGAGAGATTCGGGCGGCAAAAAAGATCATTGCCGAAATCAAAGATGAGCTTGCAAGCAAAAACATCAACTTTGATCATAACATTGAACTTGGCGTAATGATTGAAGTTCCTTCAGCAGTATTGATAGCCGACCAACTGGCCGGAGAGGTCGACTTCTTCAGCATCGGAACCAATGACCTGATCCAGTATACACTTGCCATTGACAGGACTAACGAGCACCTTTCCCATCTTTACCAGCCGGTTGACCCTGCCATTCTCAAATCACTCGAAATGGTGGTAACTGCCGCACACAGAGCAGGGATTGAAGCTTGCATCTGTGGTGAAATGGCCGGAGACCCGCTCTATTTGCCTATTTTGCTCGGACTTGGCTTTGATGAGTTGTCAATGTCGCCACCATCTATCCCCAGAGTAAAAAGCATCCTGCGCCGTTGCTCGCTCAGTGCAGCTGAATCACTTGTTCAAAAAGTACTTAGCGCTGAGTCGGCAGCTGAAATAGAAGCTCTCCTGAAGGGTGAAATAGCAGCCAGCTTTTCCGACAGCATTGACTGACCGGCAATTGCCACTGCAAAATAAAAGGGCGCACCCCACAAGGGTACGCCCGTTTTACTTCAGATAACTCCAGTTGTTACTGGCAACTGAACACTGCTTCCACGCGCCGGTTCTTGCTGCGCCCGTTTTCAGTTTTATTGGAAGCTACCGGTTTGGACGGACCATAACCTTTAGCTGTGATTCTGCTGCCATCAATGCCGAAAGTTTTGACAATATAATCACGCACCGACTCTGCACGTTTCTGCGAAAGTTTGTTGTTTGCAGCAGCAGAGCCTACGTTATCGGTATGTCCCTCTATTACAGTTGTCGAATTTGCAAATTTATGCAGTTTATCGGCAACCATGTTCAGCTCCTGGTGATGATTCTCCTTGATCACTGCCTTGCCTGTATCAAAAGTAATGCTGAGGGTCACGCTCTTGCACTCCACTATCGGGCAGCCATCGCTGTCTACTTTTGCACCAGCAGAGGTATTGGGGCATTTGTCCAGATTATCCGGAACGCCATCTTTGTCACTGTCGAGAACTGGAGCAGCCACACCAACATTAACGCTGCTCTCAGCCGTCCCACCCTTCCCTTTACAGGCCAGTTTGTAGTTGGTTGTTGCCGCAGGAGCAACTGTCATTGAGCCGACCGGCTGAACCGGGCCGATACCTGGCAGGATATTGCAATCAGTCGCATTCTGGGAAGACCATTTCAGAGTTGTTGAGCCTTTGTGCTCAATATTAAGCGGGCTTGCAGCAAGTGTGGCTGTTGGAGCCGGAGCCGGCTGAGGCACAACAGCAACTGCAACTGGAGCAGCAGGTGCAAGTTTAGGAGCTGCTGCCTGCTGGGGAGGAGGAACAGGTTTTGGCGCCGGAGCCGGCTCTACCTTTGGCTCAGGTTTTGGCTCAGGTTTTGGTTCAACTTTCGCAGCAGCTGGGGCGGCTTTCGGTGCAGCAGCGGCGGCTGGTGCTACAGCCCTGCTTGTCCCTCCAAGCTGGAAGTTGAGACCAAGAGTATACTCATAGTTGTAACGCACGGAAGGGTCAATCACAACCGTCAACATCCTTGCATCTGCCCTCAATGCCAGATTGTCAGACAGGGCATATTTTGCGCCTGCGCCATAGCTTATGACGCCGTCTTTAGCGGTAGTATTGTATGCACTGTAACGGGAGTGCAGCCCACCGCCGCCTAGGGCAAGAAATGGGACAAGTGTGCTCTTAGGGAAGAGATGGTACAGGAGCTCAACCCTGTAATTCGCCATGTCAAGAGATTTACCTGAACCAGTTGACCACTCTTTGGTATGAACGTAGTGGAGCAAACCTTCAATGCCGAACCTGTCAGTAATATTGTAGCCAGCCTTGATGCCCAGGAGGAGATTGGCGTCAACTCCCTGAAGGCCATCCCAATGATAACCTCCGATGACCGGAGTAATGTTAACCGCTCCTGCCCTGTTTTCTGCCATAGATGCTGTCGCGCCGAATGCAACCGCAGACAAGGCAGCTAAGGCAATGATTCCCTTTTTCATGATAACCTCCAGTTTCCCCATCTATAGGGGTAATGCGAATTTTCTAAAATAGATATCACATCAATAGATTTTGTCAATCTGTTCAGGAGCGCACGAACTGGTTAAACAGGTCAGTCGCATAAAATTTCTTGACCAATGACAGTCAAAAAGCTATAAAAACTGCTTGCATTATGCATTAATATCAGCGTACTGGAGAGTGTATAAATGGAGAATAAAGAGTATATTTTTAGCTCTGAGTCTGTTTCCGAAGGCCATCCGGATAAAGTGGCTGACCAGATTTCCGACGCAATACTTGATGCCATAATTTCTCAAGATCCGAAGGCAAGAGTTGCCTGTGAAACGCTGGTAACGACTGGCATGGCGGTAATTGCCGGCGAGATAACAACCACGGCCTACGCCGACATGTCTTCCATTGTCCGAGAAACCATTAAAGAGATCGGCTACAACGACTCTGCAATGGGCTTTGACTGGGAGACCTGTGCAGTTCTGACATCCATAGACAAGCAGTCTCCAGATATTTCCATGGGTGTTACTGAAGGCGAAGGGATGTTTAAGGATCAAGGGGCCGGCGATCAGGGGATCATGTTCGGCTATGCCTGCAACGAAACACCCGAACTTATGCCGATGCCAATCCTGCTGTCCCACCAACTGGTGAAACGTCTGGCCGATGTCCGCAAATCCGGTGAACTGCACTTCCTCCGTCCGGATTCAAAATCACAGGTTTCCATTCGCTATGAAAACGATAAACCTGTCTATGTTGATACCGTAGTCATCTCTTCACAGCATACCCCTGACGTCTCCCATGAGACGATCAAGGAGGGGATTATCGATGCAGTTGTCAAAAAAGTAATCCCGGCCAATCTGATGGATGAAAAAACCCGCATCTTCATAAACCCGACCGGACGCTTTGTTGTTGGCGGCCCCATGGGAGATTGCGGTCTTACCGGGCGCAAGATCATCGTCGACACCTACGGTGGCGCAGGAAGACATGGCGGCGGTGCTTTTTCCGGCAAGGATCCGTCAAAAGTCGACCGGTCAGCCGCTTACATGGGGCGCTACGTAGCAAAGAACCTGGTTGCCGCCGGTGTCTGTGACCGGTGCGAGGTCCAGGTTGCCTATGCAATCGGTGTTGCTGAACCTGTATCAGTCATGGTTAATACTTTCGGCACCGGCACAATCGCCGAATCACGCATAGCCCAGATCATCCGCGAAGTTTTCGACCTCCGTCCGCGCGCCATCATCGATCAACTTGACCTGTTGCGCCCCATCTACAAGCTTACTGCTGCCTATGGGCACTTTGGCAGAGAGTTGCCCGAGTTTACCTGGGAGAGAAAAGACAAGGCTGACACCATCAGGAGCAAGGCCGGCTTGTAAATCAGAGCCAACTATCACGCAAAAAGAGCCGGAGAAAATTCTCCGGCTCTTTTCTTGTCAGCAATCGGCACCGGATTCAATTTTTCCGGCAAAACCTGTAGCCTACCCCTCTAACCGTCTGAAAATAGACCGGCGCGCCCGGATCAGACTCAAAATACTTCCTGAATCTGACGATAAAGTTATCTAGAGTCCTGGTTTCCACATCGGTTGAATAGCCCCATACCCTTTCAAGAAGTTCACCGCGGCTCACAGCTTCACCCTCCCGCTGGAAAAGAAGGGTAAGCATGCGCACCTCCAGCTCGGTCAGATCAATCTCCCCTTGGGCAGTTTTAGCCCGGTAGGAAAGCAGAAACACCTCATTGTCGCCGAACCGGTACCCCTCTTCAACCGGTTCAGGCAGATACCATGAAGACCTGCGCAGCATTCCCTTCACCCTGAGCAGAAATTCACTCAGACTGAACGGCTTTACCAGATAGTCATCAGCACCGCTGGATAGCCCCTGAACCCTGTCCTCTTCTTCGGAGCGTGCAGTAAGCATCAACACCGGCACTCTGTGATCAGATTCACGCACCTTGCGACAGACTTCAAAACCGTTCATCCCTGGAAGCATCACATCAAGCACAATCAGGGCAAATCTGTCATACTGGAGCCTGTCGAGAGCTGCCTCACCGCTCTCCACATGGCTGACACGACACCCCTCTTCCTCAAGATTGAAACATATCCCCCTGGCGAGGTGGATCTCATCCTCCACTAGTAATATATGCGGTCTGTCCATTACTTTACCTCTACAACAGGAATGGATATGACAAAGGAGCTCCCCTGCCCTTCGCCCGGGCTCTCTGCGTGAATCTGCCCTCGGTGTCGTTTGACTATTGACTTTACAATATAAAGCCCCAGCCCGGTCCCCTTGATGCTATCGCCGCTCTCCCTGACACGGTAAAACATCCGGAAAACTTTCTTCAGATCCTTTTTTTCTATACCTCTACCATTGTCGGACACCCTGAGAATACAGTTCCTGCCGTTACGACGCAGTGAGACCTTCACTTCAGGAGAGCCGGCACTATAGATAAACGCATTTTCCAGCAGATTGCGTAGCACCATTGAGACACCTTCCGGATCAGCTTTGGCTGATATGCCACTTTCAATAGCCACGTTCAAATTACTACCTTCCGGGAGGGTTGCCTGATAAGACTCAAGATACTTCTGCAGATGACCACTCAGATCAATAGCCGGGAAATCCGCAGTTAGAGGTGACTGCTCAAGCTTGGCAGCCATGAGGAAATTGCTTATCAAGACATCAAGACGCTCCGTATCGGCAAGCATGGTATCTAGAAACTTCTCCAGCTTGTCAGGGGCCGGCCGGCGCAGTTTGATTGTTTCCAGGTGCAATCGAATGGATGCCAGAGGTGATTTTAGCTCATGGGTAATCTGGGAGATAAAAGTCTTTTGTTCAGCATAAAGACGCGATTGCCTGCGCCAGTATATAAAGATCACATAGAGGCCAACCAGAATCAGGGCAAGCATTGTTATGCCGCCGGCAAGCACAGGCCAGTTTATATGATTGGGAACAAGCTCAGGACGATACTGTTCAGCCAACTTTCTGAATTCGTAATGTCTGCCGAAAAACCAGATGATCCACAACACCAGCAGACCGACCCAGACGACCTGCACTACTATGAGAGTGATAATTGGATTAAAAATATTTTTAATTCTTCGCATCCTAATGATTTAGCACCTGATATACCCCTTTGCAATCACTTTCCCAAAAAGGGGGCCTAATTATGAAAGTTTAAATTAAAATCGCTTGTTTTGCAGGCAGGAATCTACTATTTAATAGACATACAGTTCCAATCCGAGTCATTGCCTTTCAACCGTATCATCCAACACTTTTAAAGGCTTAAAGATGATCAGTCTATCAATAGTTATTCCTGTATATAATGCCGAAAAGACAATTGAACACCTCTGCAACTCTCTGGTAGCCCTCTATGCCAAAGAGCACCGGCTCGAGGTCGTTCTTGTAAATGACAACAGCAGTGATCATACCGACATAGTTTGCAGGGCACTCCATGAAAAATATCCTGACATCATCACTTATATCCGTCTGGCGCGCAATTTCAGTGAACATAACGCTGTAATGGCAGGACTTAACAACGCAAAGGGTGAATTCTGTGCCATCATGGATGACGATTTCCAGAACCCGCCTGAAGAAGTCGCTACACTACTGGCTGAAATCCGGAAAGGCTACGATGTAGTCTACTCGCAGTACCTGCAGAAAAATGACTCTCTCTTCCGCAATCTGGGAAGCTTTGTCAACGATAAAATGGCCAACCTGATCCTGAAAAAACCGGCAGAACTTTATCTGAGCAGCTTCAAGATTATAAACCGGTTTCTGGTCAATGAAATCATCAGGTATACTGGACCTGACCCATACATTGATGCCATCATCATGCGCTGTACGGCTAACATCGGCCGGGTGAATGTGCGCCACAATTCCAGACAGCAAGGGAGATCCGGCTATACTTTAAAAAAGCTCATTTCTCTCTGGGGCAACATGATCCTGAGCTATTCACTGATTCCGTTAAGAATGCTCGGTATCATTGGTCTGATCATGACTGTGATCGGATTGTTTATCGGTGGCACTGCCCTGACAGATTATCTTCTGCCAAGCCGGGTGGATCCAACCGAATATGAAACACTTACAGCGGTCACCTCGTTTTTCAGGGGTTTTCAATTATTGGCAATAAGCATTGTTGGTGAATATGTGGGGCGGATTTATCTTTCACTGAACAGTGACCCGCAATTCGTCATCAGAGAAAAGTTCCAGGCGAGAAAAAAAGCTGAAATCAGGTCAATCCTCAAGGCGCAAGAAAAATGTTAAAAACCAGGATACTGCACATAAGAAAGCGGCGTGGATTTTTCAGAGAACCCTCAATTGCCGGGTTAAGTAGTGAGCATTGCCTGGAGGTATACAGATCCGCCACCCTGAAAACCTCCCTGCACTCGGATAGCGCTCTGGACAGGTGGATCGCCAATCAGTTAAGAAGACCAAAACTTACCTGTAAAACAATCTCTCTGAACGATATGAATGGATGGCTGCTTAATCCTGAAACCGGAGATATCTGTCATGAAACTGGCAGGTTTTTCTCGGTAACCGGGGCCTACATCCGCCATAGAACTGAAACAAACGAACTCGAATGGGACCAACCCATTATTGATCAACCAGAAGTAGGCATACTGGGAATCGCCGCCAAGAAATTCAAAGGTGTCCTTCACTTCTGCCTGCAGGCAAAGGAAGAACCTGGCAACGTCAACTCTGTGCAACTCTCTCCGACCGTACAGGCAACCTACAGCAACTACACCAGGGTTCATGGCGGCAGCCCGCCGAAATTCATCGAGAACTTCATTAATCCTGAAGAGGGGCGAACCATCCTGGCAAAACTGCAGAGCGAAGATGGGGGCAGGTTTCTGTACAAATCAAACAGGAACATGATCGTTGCCACATCTGATGCCACCATTGACGACCTCCCGGACAACTACATATGGGTTACACTCCGGCAAATTTCACGCCTGCTTAAAAGGAACAATCTTGTCCATGCCTGCACCAGGAGCATCCTTGCAGCACTTATTGTGCCATTGGAATCAGATGGCCGAAGCGGCAAACCCGGCAAGAGCAACAAAGCGTCACCAGATGCTCTCCGTGGCACTCTCCAATGGATAGACAATAGAAAGACTGTCAACCACTTCTTTGTCAAACGCAGACCGCTCAACACACTGACTGAGTGGAGCATGGATCGGGACGGCTCCTTTTCCCACGAAGAAGGACGTTTTTTCCGTGTCATCGGCCTTGATGTCAAATCCACTGAAAGAGAGGTTTCCATCTGGAACCAGCCGATACTGGACACTCCCGGTACAGGGGTCATCGGCATCCTTACCAAAAGGGTAAAAGGGGAGAGATATTTTCTGATGCAGGCAAAGGCAGAGCCGGGAAACAGAGTCATCATCCAGATTGGCCCCACTGTTCAGTTCATGCAGCAGAATTATACCGGCAATAAAAAGCTGCTGAAGCCGTTCCTGTTTGACGAATTTGACACCCCTGAGCGTTTTCCCCTCATCCATGAAAGTGTCCAGAGTGAAGAAGGGGCACGCTTTTACCAGGAAACCCATATTCACAGAATTCTAGAACTTCGTGACAACGATGATCTTGAAATCCCCCCTGACTATCGCTGGCTCTCACAAGCTGAGCTTTACACGCTGGTTAATCTGGGAGACACTGTAAACTCCTGTGCCAGAAGCATCATTTCACTCTTATTCACCATTCAGGTATGATCTTACCGTCAAATAATCCGGCAGCTCCAGTCCCTGTGCGCATTGGTCTTCTGGGATGCTCAGATATTGCCCGCCGGAAGTTCCTGCCGGCACTGCAAAGCTCAGACTCAGCAATTTTTGCGGCAATCTCGTCTTCGAACCCTGCTGCGGCCGCTGCCAGAATGCAGCTGCCGGCGCCCGGCATTATTACCCATGAAGAGCTGCTGGCACGGCCAGATATTGACCTCGTGTACATCTCCCTCAGAAACCATCTCCACGAGGAGTGGGCAATCCGTGCTCTCGCTGCAGGGAAACATGTGATCTGCGAGAAACCGCTCGCCACCTCTTTGGCTTCCGCTCAAAGGATGGTCGCTGCTGCAGAGGCCAGAGCCCTGCTCCTCTATGAAAACCTGATGTACCTGCATCACCCCCAGCATGCCCTGGTAAAATCGCTCATTACCAGCGGCAGGATCGGCAAAGTAGTCTCCATCCGCTCGATTTTCGGTTTTCCCATGCCCCCGGCAGGCAACTTCCGCCTTGATCCCGGTCAGGGTGGTGGCGCTTTTCAAGATCTCTCGAGATACTCGGTCGGCACTGCCATGCACTTCCTGTGCGGAACACCAATTCGTTTTCAAGGCGCAGCCACCTGGAATGACAGGCTGAATACCGGTGTGGCCGGAACAGCCATCACCACAGCAGGAGAACTTTTCATTTTCGCCAACATCTTCGGGCAACAGTATGAATGTTTCTATGAAATCTGCTGCGAGAAGGGTCGCATCAGGGTTGAGCGTGCCTACACAACCCCGGCTGACATGGAAAACAGTATATTGCTGCTTGAAGGCGAGCGGCTGACAGAAATCCCGGTTCCAGCGGCAGACCATTTTAAATTAATGCTGGCAGCAGTTACTAAGACGATTAAAAACAGAAATTTCACCGAAATCAACAGCAGTACGCTGCGCACAGCCGAGCTGGCTGAGTTGATGGCCCAGGGGTGCCTGAATGAATGATCCCGTCAAATACTGGGACTACCTCCCAGAATACCGGCTACACAAGACCGAGATACTCTCCTTGGTTGACGCGGTGTTCTCTTCCGGAAGACTTATTCTCGGCAGCAGGGTGGCATCATTCGAAGCGAACTTTTCCGCCTACTGCGGAGCGAAATTCGGCATAGGGGTAAACTCCTGCACAGATGCGCTCTTCCTCTCCCTGAAGGCCATTGGGGCCGCTGCCGGCGACGAGGTCATTACAGTTTCAAACACGGCTGTACCCACAGTCGCTGCCATCCGGGCTGCCGGCGCCACACCGGTATTTGCAGATGTGGAGGCTGACAGTTACCTGATGGACACAACCTGGCTTGAAAACCTCATATCGCCCCGCACACGCTGCATAATCCCGGTGCACCTCTGTGGCCAGTGTGCTGACATGGATCACCTCATGGAGATCGCCGACAGGCATGGCATTGCTGTCATTGAGGACTGCGCCCAGGCTGCCGGCGCTGCCTTCGGCGGCTGCAAAGCCGGCAGCTTCGGGGTTGCCGGGGCATTCTCATTCTACCCGACAAAAATTCTCGGCGCGTACGGCGACGGCGGTATGGTGGTCACATCATCGGAAGAAATCGCTGCAAAACTGCGCCGACTGCGATTTTACGGTATGGAGAAGAGTTACTATTCGGAAGAGGAAGGCTACAACTCCCGCCTGGACGAAGTTCAGGCCGCTATCCTGGATCTGCGGCTACCTGCGCTGCAGGCAGAGACCGACAGAAGGCGAGTGATCGCCAAAGCCTATGACGCGGGTCTGGCAGGAGTGACCGAGATCAAACTTCCGGCCATAAAACCGGGCAGAATTCACCAGTACTATCTCTACACCATACGGGCAGAAAGACGTGATGACCTGCAGCAGTATCTTGCCGCACACGACATCGAGAGCAGAATCAACTACCCTACCCCCATACACCTGATGCAAGGCTACAATGTCCTCGGCTACAGAGAGGGCTCATTGCCGGTAACAGAGAGGCTGGCAGGAGAAATCCTCTCTCTCCCCATGTATGGCGCTCTGCCTGAAGACCACCTGACAAGGGTAATTGCGGCGATCAAGCAATTCTATAGCGGCAAGCAAGCGGCATGAACCCGCGTGAATACAGACAGATGTTTGAAGTTGAGGACTTTCACTGGTGGTATGTGGCGCTGCACGAGCTGATTCTGGCCCATGTGCGGCGCACGCGGCAAGACCGTGACGAACCACTGAAGATTCTTGATGCCGGCTGCGGCACAGGCAGACTCATGGAGCTCATGCAGGATTACGGCAAGGTTAGCGGCTTTGATCTGTCAATGGAAGCGCTCGACTGCTGCCATGAGCGGGGTTTAAAGGGGGTGTTCCGGGCTGACCTGAACAGCGTAAGCCTCAGGGCAGGTGAATATGACGTGATCACTTCAGTAGATACTCTTTACCACCAGTGGGTAGTGAGCGAGAGCAGAGTCCTGGAAAGTTTTTTCACTGCCCTGAAGCCGGGAGGTTTACTGATACTCAACCTGGTGGCCCATGAATTCCTCCGGAGCAGCCATGATGTTGCCGTACTGACCCGGAAACGCTACACCCGCCAGGAGGTACTGGAGCTGCTGAAACAATGCGGCTTCATGATCGAGTCGGCGACCTACCGACTCGGCTTTCTCTTCTTCCCCATAGCTGTCGCCCGGGTCATCAGGAAGGCTGTCTACGCCGCGAAACTGCCGGAAAGCGTTCCCTCTGACCTGACAGCACCCAACCCTCTCCTGAATCGTCTGCTACTATGGTTTGCCCGGCAGGAAAACAGATGGCTGCTGTCAGGACAGATGCCGATAGGCACCTCTATTTTCCTCGTGGCAAGAAAACCTACCGCCTGACAAAGATCTCCCTGGCCATGGCCGTATCGATGGCAAATTCCGAATAACCAACCCTGAAGATATAGGACGGGAACGATTGCATCAGGTTAATGCTGTTGCCGGGGAGAACCCCCATGGCCATCAGCTTTTGCATCTTCTTGCTGTCCTCGGTCAGGATATAGGCGATCTCACCCGATTCACCAGGCCTTAACTCGGTCAAGGCAACCACGCCGATATCGCCGCTTTTGCGCGCCTCCTCGCAGCAGTCTCCAGGAGGGATCCGCTTGCCATGGGGACAGGTTGAGGGGTGGTTCAGCATGGTGCAGAGTTTCACATCAACGCCGTCATCCAGCAGATGTTCAAACTGGCACGCCTTGCTCTCGGCACTGTCGCCGTGGATATTGAACACATCCATCATCAGCCGCTCTGCCAGGCGATGGCGGCGGATGGTCTTTTCCCCTTCCACTCTGCCGGCCGGCAGAAAGGTCACATACTCACTCTCAACCGAAATCAGCCCGATATTTTCCAACTCCCCCAGGGCAGGGTCTGCCGGAGAGATCCCGAGCAGGTCATAACCTGCCTCCTTAGCACCACCCTCTTCGATGGCAATCCACATGGACTCAAGTATCTCTTCCGCTTTGTCAGAAAGTTTCATCAACGCTCTCCTTTAGTCAATATTTTCCTGAGCCCCTTGATCAGCGCCGGTTCAAGAGGATTTTTATAATTACAGCGCGGGCAGTGAACTGCGTGACAGCCGCCCCGGCAACCGCCACAACCTTGCTTCCCTTCCGTCTTCTCGTCAAATTCATAGCCGCAAAAAGCACAGACCATGTCACAACCACCCGGTAACAAGCAGAACCTGGTTGAGCAGCCAGCCGGAGCCAAAAGCCATGACGCTGACAAAAATACCGATCAGTGCGGCCACTTTCATACCCCTCTCTTTCTTCATGATCAGAAACTGGGCCACGCAGGGGATGAACAGTGTCAGGGTGACCGCCGCAACCGTCAGCTGCCTGGGGTCAAGCCCCCCCTTTGACAGCAGATCGAAACGGCCGGCAGCGCCGTAGTCCCGCCGGAAAAACCCGAAAATAAAAGCAACAGCCACATCCCGGGGCAGCCCCAGGGAGGCCATCATCGGCTCGAGAAAATCAACTGCTTTCTCAAAGAAACCGGTGATCTTGCCAAGCCAGAGCAGGACCGACGCCAGGATGAACAGCGGCAGAATTTCGAGAAAATACCACTGCATCCTGGTATATGTTTTGGTAAAGATGTTGGATAGTTGCGGCAGCCGCATCGGAGGAAGCTCCATATAGAACATCGGCGTTTCCCCGGGCATGAGCCGGGCCGCGATAAACCCGACCAGCAGGAAAATCAGCAGCAGACAGATCCCCCAGGCCAGCAGGGCACCGGGAGCTTTCGATAGCAGCGCCAGAATGACACCCAGCTGCGCCGAGCAGGGGATTGCCAGGGCCAGGAGGATTGTGGCCAGAATCCGTTCCCTGACCGTCTCCAGGGTCCTGGTAACCATGGTTGCCATGGTATCGCAGCCAAAGCCCAGAACCATGGGGATGACCGCCCGGCCGGTAAGGCCGATCTTCTTAAAAATCCGGTCTACCAGCAGGGCCAGGCGGGGGAAGTAGCCACTATCCTCCAGCAGGGAGAAGAAAAGGAAGAACGTCGCCACAATTGGCAGGATGATGCCGACCGCATACCTGATCCCCAGGGTGATGATGCCGTATTCGCCGACAAACAGCTCCTGAATGACTTCCCACGGGATCAACCACTTGACCGCCTTGATGGCAACCGGGCTGAAATACCCCTCAATGAACTGCTTTTCCAGAAGATCGACCAGAGTCCCGGCGCCAAAGTCACCGACGAATTTATACAGGCCGAAATAGAGCACAATCAAAAGCAGCGGCACCCCGGTAAGCGGCCGGACCGCCAGGTTTGACAACATCTCGCCGGTGGTAGCCTTGCGTTTGTCCGGAAGCTGCAGCACCCCTGCAAGCAGGGCAGTGACCACTCTTTTCCGCTCCATGGAAAGGTCAACATGGAACGACTCGCGCCGCTCGAAACGCACCGTGCGAACCTGCTCGGCAACAGTCCGGCTGTTCTCCCCCTCATTACGGTCAACCAGTTCTGCGACCTCGTCATCCCCCTGGAGAAGGAGCAGGGACAGGGCTTTTTGCGAAAGCCGGTAGTCAGCCCTGAGTGTGTCGGCAACCGAAGCTATATCCTGCTCCAGCCGCGGTGAGTAGAGAAACTCAACCGGCTTGCCCTTCTGATAGTTGACGATCAGGTTGCGGATCTCGGCAACCCCGCGCTTTCTCGCCGTAGCAGCGGCAATGACCGGTATCCCCAGCCGCTCCTCAAGCAGGCGGGTATCGATACTGATCCCCATCCGCTCGGCCTCATCCATGATATTGACTACAAGAACCGTTGGCAGCCCGGCTTCAATCAGCTGCAGTGTCATGGAGAGCATCCGCTCCAGATTTCTGGCATCAAGCACGTGAATCACCAGGTCAGGCGACTCCTTGAGGAGCAGCTCTCTGGCCACCCGCTCCTCTTCAGTAATCGGCAGCAGCGCATACATTCCCGGAGTATCGATGATCTCGCACTCTGCTCCGTCTATGGTAACGGCTCCCCGGGAAACCTCCACCGAAGTCCCGGGATAGTTGGAAACGGTAACATATGCCCCGGTAAGGGCATTAAAGAGGACACTCTTGCCAACATTCGGGTTTCCTACCAGGGCAACTTTCATGGTTTGTTTTACCGGTTCAGACATAAACTCACTCTTTCTCCGTGCTTATTGGTAATTGATATTCATTTTCACTTGTGTGGCAAAAAAATTTCAGCCGGTACAGGCCGCACAAGTGCCGTAAAGCTCCAGCTTATGGGTAACAATGGTGAAACCGTGCTGCTGCGCCACATCCTTCTGTAGCTGCTCTATGGTTTCATTGGCAAACTCGACAATCGCCCCACACTTGGTACAGACGAGATGATCGTGGTGCTCTCCTGCGTGGAGATGTTCGTACCTGGTCTGGCCGTCGCCAAGTTGGATCTCACTGGCGATACCGGCTTCGGCAAAAAGCTTCAGAGTCCGGTAAACCGTGGCAAAACCGATGCCTGCATTCTGCTTTTTGATTTTGAGATAAAGTTCTTCGGTGGAAAGATGCTGCTCTGAAGAGAGGAAACAGTCGAGAATGATATCCCGCTGCCTGGTTGATTTAAGCCCCTTGGCAGCTGTATAATTCATGAAGATCTGTTTTTTGGAAAGGTTCATTTCACCGACCTAATTGAGAATGATTTTCAATATAAGCAATGACTGGCAACAATGTCAACCCATAAATTACCCGAAGCGGTAAATCAAGCGGCCCTTTTCGTACAATTCAATTTGGCCGTCCTGGGAAACCTTGATTACTCTGCCGAAAAATGAGGCGGCGCTGGCTGCAGCAGTCCTGCCGCCGCCAGTGATGATTTCGCGTACGTGTGAGGTATCGATGATGAAGCCGGTCTCCAGCAGCTTGCCGGCTGCGTTGAATACTGTCATGCCGTCTGAGGTCAGGATGCGTAGCAGCGTGCCGCTTTTCTTCAGTTCGGTGAGACTGCTCCCCTTTGCCCGGTCCACAAGCACCCGGCAGACCGGATCATCCCCACCTACCGACCCCTTCTTGAGCTTCCTGAGGCCACGAATACCGGCGCCATAGATCAGAATTACGGTACCGTGCCGGCTTTTTGACAATGCATAGGTGGTCCAGAGCAGATCATCAACCGCCGAATCGGCCAACACCCCGGAGAGAAAAGAGCGGAAAATATCCGGATCGAAAATACGCCACGCACCCATCCGCCTGACAAGGATCTTTGCCGGCGAAGTAAGCACCTCAATTTCGGAAGACTCATTGACCGTCAGGGCAAAACTACCGGCGCCGCTCCTGTTTACCAGGGAAAAAAGTTCCCGTTGGGTAAGACGCTCGATGTTGTTCCGGCCGGCATGGTCGCCAATTTGCAGTGCTCCTGACACCTGCATCTGGATATTGGCAATGAAAAACTGATTGGTGCCATCGATCAACCGGTAGGTGAGAGGGTTGGCGAAGAACCTTGTGGAAATGACCTGGGGGGGAGACAGCGGCACCAGGACATGAC